>JBFIDU010000016.1:0-14080 GCA_041603755.1 Methylophilaceae bacterium | reverse complement strand
CATCAAGCTAGGTGGAATACCGAATTTTTTTTCTACGCCTGCAATATCCAAAACATCATCCGTTTTTCTAAATGCATCGCGCATGGTGTTAACGACGGTAATGTGCTCATTGACTAATTGTGAAATATCTTTGTCACCTGTGGAGATAATCGTACGAATACCTTGGCTCTCCGCTTGTTTGGCTAATGCACCAATGACATCATCGGCTTCTACGCCATCAATCATGATGAGTGGCCAGCCTAAAGCTTTGATAGCCTCGTGCAGCGGCTCGATTTGCGGACGTAAGTCGTCGGGCATGGCAGCGCGGTTCGCTTTATACTCAGGATAGATTTCATCGCGGAAGGTTTTACCCTTTGCATCAAATACACAAGCGCAGTAATCGGCAGGATAATCTTTATGTAAACGACGCAACATATTAAGTACGCCATGAATAGCACCAGTCGGTTCATTCGCTTCATTGCGTAAATCGGGCATGGCGTGAAAAGCACGGTATAGGTAAGAGGAGCCGTCGACGAGTAATAAGGTTTTCATTGCAAAATCTCTAATGTACTAATTTGTTTTACGTTATTCTCCCATATCTGGCTATACTTTATGTAATATGATTTTTACATCAAATAAATAGCATTTATTAATAAGAAGGAAGTGGAATGGCAACAAGAAAGTTACCACAGATGACGACACCCGAGTTATTGCACGGTGATGCAGAGGGTAATGAGTCATGGCACGCATTTGAAATTGTTTCTGAATATGTGGGGGCGACCGAAACCTTAAAGAGGGTGATGCCTGCCGTATCGATTTTTGGCAGTGCGCGTACTAAGCCTGATCATCCTTATTATCAGCTGACAGAAAAGCTCGCTAGGTTATTGTCAGATTCTGGATTTACCGTCATTTCTGGTGGTGGCCCAGGCATAATGGAGGCGGCGAATAAAGGTGCTTTCCCTGGGGTGGGCCCTAGTGTCGGATTAAATATTGAATTACCTTTTGAGCAATCTGGTAATGGTTACCAAGATATCGGCATTACGTTTAAAACGTTTTTTATGCGTAAAGTCATGTTTGTGAAATACGCCTCCGCCTATGTGGTCATGCCTGGCGGCTTTGGCACCTTGGATGAGTTAATGGAAGCATTAACACTGGTGCAGACAGGCAAGTCACACAAGATTCCGATTATTTTAATGTGTTCTGATTATTGGGCTGGCTTAATAGAATGGCTTAAAAACACTTTGATCGCAGAGGGGATGGCATCACCTGATGATATGAATTTAATCCAAGTGATTGATGACCCAGATGAGGTAGTCGCTGCTATTTTCAAATATTATGAATCAAGAGGTTTTCAACTAAGTGCTGAAGATAAGAAAAATCAGCTTAATTTGTAATGAATTCGGGTATGCGTTCCCGCTTTTTGATAGAATGACTTGTCGTTCTTAATTGGGTAAATAATGCCATGAAAAAACAATCATTGTTAAACTTATCGGTAGGTCTTGCGCTAGCGCTACTAGGCTCGCAAATATCATCTGCAGCCACACCTGCAGATGCAGAGTTGTTAGAGGAAGTGCCGCCACCGCCAAAAGTACAGGCGGGCGAGCCTTTAGAGGACGAGCCTGAAGTAACGATCCGAAAAAAAGACAAAGAAACTGTCCATGAGTACCGGATTAATGGCGAGCTTTATATGATGAAAATTATTCCTGATCATGGCGTACCCTATTATTTATATAAAGAAGACTCACAAAGCGACTGGGTTAATGTTGGCCCTAATGCTCCAACATCAGTACCTAAATGGACATTATTTAGGTTCTAGTTTTATCTTACCCAAAGGTTAGTGCTTATCCTTCTGGAAACCCTAGCCTTATATAATGAATAATTTAAGTAACACCTTATGTCGGTATTTACCACCTTAACACTGTCAGAAGCGCAAGTATGCTTAAGTGATTTTTCCATTGGTGAAATTACTGAGCTAAAAGGGATTGCGGCAGGCATTACCAATACCAATTATTTTGTCATTACGACAAAGGCGCGCTATGTGCTGACCATTTTTGAGGCAAGCCGTTTTGAGGATTTACCTTACTTCGTTGGTTTGATGACGCATCTGGCTGAGCATGATATTCCATGTCCTGCGCCAATTGTTGATAAAAATGGCAAAGCATTACAAGTGATTAAAGATAAACCTGCTTTGCTGGTGACTTGCCTAAAAGGACATGATGTCAAAATGCCTGATGCTGCACAATGTGCCCAAGTTGGACATGTATTGGCAAAAATGCATTTAGCAGGGGAATCATTTAATCTAACATCAAATAATCAGCGGGATGATGAATGGCGCAATAAAACAGCTGAGCTGGTGATGGATAAATTGCCACCTGAAGATCAGACACTATTGAAAAAGGCCTTAGCTTTTCAAGATCAGTTGGATTTAAGTGACTTGCCTAAGGGCGTGATACATGGTGATTTATTTCGCGATAACGTGTTGTTTGATGGCGCAGAACTAGGTGGCTTTATAGACTTTTATTATGCCTGTCATGATGTGTTGGCTTATGATGTCGCAATCGCTGTTAACGACTGGTGCTTAACCAAAGATGGTGAGTTTGATGAACCAAAATTGAATGCATTCATGCAGGCTTATACAGAAGTGAGACCATTCAATGATGCAGAGAAGAATGCATGGCAAGGTTTATTGAGTATCGCTGCACTACGTTTTTGGTTATCTCGTTTGTATGACTTGTATTTCCCCGCTGAAGGTGAGTTGACACACGCAAAAGACCCTGACTATTTTAAGCATATATTATTAAAAAGGGGTAAGCCCTGCGCGGTGTAGTGTGTAGGAGAATTGACGATGGCTATTTTAGAATCAAGAACGAAAACAGGCATTAGCTGGATAAGTGAAAGTATCGCTTTACTTAAACAGGCACCAAGAAAATCGTTGCTAATCGCATTGTCTTATCTCGCTATTTTTGTATTCATCCCATCAATACCTGGATTGCAACTGTTTGCTTTGCTGACAATATTAATATGGCCAGTGTTTATTGCCATTGCTATTCGGATGTACCGTAATTTAGAAGTAAAAAAGATAGAAAACATTTCGACCATCATGCAGTTAATACAGCCAAAAATGAAGAATCTGCTTCTATTAGGCTTGCTAACATTGGTTTATTTTATTGGCGTCAGTCTTTTGTTTAGTTCGGATGCGCAAGTGCTTGCAGAAATTTTAAATAGACAAACACAAATGAGCGAACAAGAAATGGCAACAGCGATGCAAACAATGATGCCAATTTTGCTCAAGCTGATGTTGTTATTTATTCCATTGATGATTGCTGTATGGTTTGCGCCAATGTTGATTGCGTTTAATGGTTATGGTGTCATTAAGTCATTAAAATCAAGCGTGGCAGGCGCTATTCAATATATGGTAGCGTTAACAGCGGCATGGTTATTACTATCTGGTGCTGTGATTACATTGATGATAGTTGCATCAATTATTGTAGGACTATTCTCTTTCATGCAGCCTGCAATTGCACAAACACTGATGTCTTTCTTTTTATTCGGCTGCTTTTTAATCAGCGTGTCGCTGACATTAGCTTTCCAGTATGTGAGCTACCGCGATATTTTTAGAGCTGCGCCTAGCGCTTAAATTGCTGTGAGTTTGGCAAACTCAAGCGCAAGCCACTTCAATCCTTCGTTGCTAAAATTCACCTGCACCCGCATATCATTGGCTGCACCTTCGTAGCTAACAACGACCCCCTTGCCGAACTTTGCATGCTCAACGCTTTGCCCCACTTTCCAAGGCATAGCATCCTTTTGTGCCTGACTTTTATGACCCGTCATGATATGCGGCATTTCATCGTAGTTATAACCACCTAATTTCGCTGCTGGTTTGCTGTTGAGTCTCTTAATCAGCTCTTCTGGAATTTCGTCTAAAAAGCGAGAGGCAATTCCATAACGCACTTTGCCATGTAGCATACGACTCTGTGCGTAGCTTAAATACAAGCGTTGCCGTGCACGAGTCACCGCCACATACATAAGCCTGCGCTCTTCTTCAAGACCATTATTTTCGTACATGCTTTGCTCGTGTGGGCATAGCCCTTCTTCCAACCCGCTAATAAACACTGTTTTGAACTCAAGGCCTTTTGCTGCATGTACTGTCATTAATTGCAAAGCATCATAACCAACATCTGCTTGATGCTCACCAGCCTCTAAGCTGGCATGCGTTAAGAACTGTGTAAGTAAATCACCTTCTGTGTTACCGTCCACGTTATTATGATTACCAAAATCTTGATTAGTAAAAGCAACTGCTGCCGTCACAAGCTCTTCCAAGTTGGCGATGCGATCTTCACCATCTTTTGTATTTTGATAATGCAGTTTTAATCCAGACAGCGTCGTCACTAATTCGGCCACTTCAGCAAGCGAGACACCATAGGTTTGATCAGTCATTTCTCGAATTAAACTAACAAATTGACCAATTTTGCCTGATGTTTGACAAGCTGCTGCCCACAGGCTGGTGCCTTGCTGACGCGCGGTTTCTTGTAATTGCTCCAAAGAGCGGGCGCCGATACCACGTGCTGGAAAATTAATTACCCGCAACAACGCTGTGTCATCGTTGGCATTGGCCATCAAGCGCATGTAGGCCAAAGCATGTTTGATTTCGGCACGCTCAAAAAAGCGTAAACCACCATAAACGCGGTAGGGAAGGTTGGCTGAAAAGAGTGCGTGTTCCAAAATGCGTGACTGCGCATTACTGCGATACAGCAATGCTATATCACTAAGATTGGTGCCTTCTGCGTGTAGCATCTTGATTTCATCGACAATGAAACCTGCTTCATCCTGATCGTTGTAAGCTTCGTAAATACGTACTGGTTCGCCTTTGCCCGCGGATGTCCACAGGTTCTTGCCAAGTCTATTTTTATTGTGTGAAATAATGGCGTTGGCAGCATCTAAAATATTACTATGTGAGCGGTAGTTTTCTTCAAGCTTGACGATGTTTTTTACATTGAAATCATGTTCAAAATCGCGCATATTACCGACACGGGCACCACGGAAGCCGTAAATGGATTGGTCATCATCGCCAACGGCAAACAGGCAATTATCTTTTCCCGCTAATAGTTTCAGCCATAAATATTGCAGGCGATTGGTATCCTGAAACTCATCAACCAATATATATTTAAAGCGTGTTTGGTAGTGATTGCGGATATGTGCATCACGCTCTAATAACTCATAGCATCGCAGCAATAACTCTGCAAAATCAACAACGCCCTCACGATTACATTGTTTGTCATATTCTTCATATATTTCTCGCAAACGTTGTGAATGGGCATCATATGCATCCACTTTATCTGCTCTTAAACCTTCTTCTTTGCAGGTATTGATATAGCCTTGCACTTGCTTAGGGGCATATTTTTCATCATCAACATTCATGATTTTAAGTAAGCGTTTAATGCTGGAAAGCTGGTCGGCTGTATCCAATATCTGAAACGTACTTGGCAAGCCTGTCTCGCGGTGATGCGCGCGCAATAAACGATTACATAAGCCGTGGAAGGTTCCTACCCACATTCCGCGTGTGTTTATGGGCATCATAGCGGTTAGACGGGTTAGCATTTCTTTTGCTGCTTTATTGGTGAAAGTAACAGCCATTAATCCCATGGGTGAAATTTGACCGGTTTGGATTAACCAAGCAATACGTGTAGTCAGCACGCGCGTTTTGCCGCTGCCAGCACCTGCTAGAATCAGTGAAGATTGATGCGGTAGCGTTACCGCTTCGAGTTGTTTGTTGTTCAGGCCTGCGAGTAAAGGGTCGACTTTTGTGTGCATACTATCCATTTTACTATTATAACGTTACATGCAATCTAATGTGCACAACATCACCAAGCAAGCAGATGATTTTCAAAGACTAATGTGTGCCACTAATGAGATATGAGACATTGGATATAAGCATTCTCAATTTGAAACAATTAGTTACAAAAAAAATGAATTATGGATGAACTACATGTGAGTGAGGCAGTCAATAATGACATGGTAACGGAATGAGAGTTTGTTACCAGTCCGCTTTTTTCCTCCCTGAGCGGAAGCCTTACAAAAAAGGCATTTTGGCCCTGACCGCATCCCCTTGGTCGGGGCTCTTTTTTATCTGCCTATGTGACTCGCATTATGCCAAATAAATCGGAGTTATCATTGCAGCCACACACCATAATACAACATATAAAGGCGACAAGCGCCAGATAACCAGAATGGCTATACCTGCAGCACAGACAAGCAAGTCATAAACATTCAGTACGCTGGTTGAGAATATTGGGTTGTATAAGGTTGCTGCCAAAATGCCAACAACGGCGGCATTAATACCAGCTATGGCATGAGCCGCTCTTGGGTTACTTGCGATGGTTGCCCAAACTGGTAGTGTTGCAGCAATAAGCAAAAATCCAGGTAAAAAAATGGATACTAGCGCAATGCCAGCACCTAACCAGCTTATTGTTCCTGTCACTGGGATAATCGCGCCCAGATAAGCAGAAAACGAAAACATGGGACCAGGGATGGCTTGTGAGGCACCATAGCCTGCTAGAAAATTTTCATGGCTCACCCAACCTGAACTGACAACAGCATCTTCTAGTAACGGTAAGACTACATGACCACCACCAAACACTAGTGCACCAGCTTGGTAAAATGCCTGCGCGATGGCCCTAAAACCGTTTTGATTGGGCATTAATATTGCCAGCAACAGTAACAGTAGAAATATCGTTAGTAGAGTTAATCCAAGCTTTTTGCTGTAACGTGACTGAATGGTGTGTTGTGTAGCGCCTAATGGATTCTTGCAGAATACTATGCCCGCAATGGCACCTGCAATAATCACAAGCATTTGCGCCCAAGAGGTGCTCATCCATAACAGAAATGCTGCCGCAATAACAGCGATAACACGTCTAGTCATGTCGGGGCATAGTTTTTTTGCCATGCCCAGTACGGCATCGGCAACAACACAAACAGCGACTAATTTGAGTCCATGTATGGTAGCAGCGCCAATATTGCTGGTTAGCATTGGAAGGGCGGCCGCAAAGCTAATGAGCAATAGTGCGGATGGTAATGTAAATGCGATAAATGCGGCAATTGCGCCTTGCCAGCCAGCACGCAGCAGTCCCAGTGTAAAACCCAGTTGGCTACTGGCAGGCCCAGGCAGAAACTGACTTATCGCGAGTAGTTGACTAAATTGATGTTCATTGACCCAGTGTTGCTTTTCAACAAGCTCTTTACGAAAATAACCAATATGTGCCGTGGGTCCACCAAATGAAGTAAGTCCTAACTTTAAGAATGTCTTGAATACAGCAATCGGACTATATTGGTTTTCTTGCATGAAGAAATATCCTAAAACTTGATATCGATAGTATGATTAGTCCTACTAATACATACTATTTCCATTTTTGGTTTCTTCGGGAATTCGTTGTATCGCGTCCCAGTGCTCAACGATTTTACCGTTATCATCAAAACGAAAAAAATCCATCGTTACATATTCCTCGTTATTGGGCCATACTTGATGGGTGTGTAGTGAGACTAAATCATCTTCAGCAACCGCGCGGATGAAAGATATTTGTTTGTCTGGGTATTCTGCGGCCATTGATTCAAAATAGACGATGAATGCTTGCTTTCCATTTCCAACCAGTGGGTTGTGTTGAATGTATTCTTCACCCACATACGCTTCAACTGCTTTTGTTGGGTTTCCTAAAAAGGCAGTGCGATAGAATGCAATGGCATTTTCTTTATTCGTATTTAAATCTTGTTTTGTTTTCATTGGCTATTTTCGATTTAGCAACCAATCATCTTTCGCAACATAGACCCCGTTGATATAGTAATGCTTAATAAAGTTGAACTGGTTTTCCATTAATTTGATTTCATAAACATTTTCAACCAATCGTGTGAAGCGTTTCTTTTTTTGTTTCTCGATCTCCGGTGGCGTGCTATTTTTCTCAGAGGTTGAAGGTTTCTTATTTTGCTTCAACACACCTGTTGCAGTTCGATACTTTTCCGAAAAGACAATATGATTATCTGTCATGGCCTCAAATGAAAAGATAGGGTTTGGACCGATTAAATCCGTTCTTTCTTGTCGTGTGATGCCATTATCTGTATTTTTAATTTCTGCATTGAGTGCAATATGCAGTGCATTGTTAGACTCAGTTTTAAGTTTTAATTTAACCTGATTTATTCTCTCATCAGGTGCGCTATCTGAACCGTAGCATTCACTATGAGTGCCTTGACCTGTCCAATTGCCGCGCAATTGTTCAAATAAAGTTTTAATTTGATTTTGTTCTTCATTGGATAGTGTGATGGCTTCTTCAAGGTTGTAATATTCATCTGCTTGATCCGCCAGATTAGGAGAAGGGTCGTAGCAGGATGCTGCTATGACTGACTTGCTCAAAAGAATGGTGCTTAAAAAGATTAATTTAATGCAGGTTCTAGCAGCTTGCATAATGACAACTTCCTTTAATAAGATGCTTCAATGATAAACCCTTTATGTTATTTAAATATGAATTTGATTGATAGGGTATTTTGCACTAGAAAAATGATAAACAATATAAAATTATTGGGCAAATAGCCAACAACAATGTAATAAGCAAGCCTAATTGGTTTGGTTTTATTAAGAAACTCTTATTAGGATTGTTTGGATTGTAAAACACCTTAACACTGGTATCTTCATTGTGTTGTATTGCACTAATCTGTGTATTTAAAAGTTGCTTGGCATTGTAAGAAGCAAGCACTAGCCAAGGCGATAAGCGATGACCTTTGTATGATTGGTTGTTGACCTGATAGCTGTATAGTATGGATGCTTTGAACAGTTGACTTGATGGCCCAGTCTCTGAGCCACCGCATTTGCTGACATCAGCTTTTTGTAGCTTGCCTTTCACGCTAGGCCATTTAAGAATGTTAAGTTGATGGATTAAGGAGTAGCCACATACAAGTAGCAGATATAAAGCAATGAAGAAAAAGTAACCTTGTTTGTCCCCAGACTCAACTAAAGACCACATATCCAGTATATACGCATTAATATCTGCCATTAGGCTGTTGTTCTGTAAGTATTATTAACGGTAATGTTAGCACAGTGTTGTCCATCATTGTTGTGCACAAGTTTACCTATCTAATCGTCTTATTCGCTGATCTCACAAATTGTTAAAGCTGCCAGTTAATTGGTTTTTGACCATGTTCCATTAAATATTGATTAATCGAAGAAAACTGATGATTACCAAAAAATCCACGATGTGCTGATAATGGTGATGGGTGTACAGACTTTAAAACGAGATGCTTACTAGCGTCAATCGCTTCACCTTTTTTCTGTGCATAGCTACCCCATAACACAAATGCCAAGTTCTGACGATGCGCATTTAAAGCAGCAATCGCAGCGTCGGTAAATATTTCCCAGCCACGTTTCTGATGAGATCCAGCTTTTGCCTGCTCAACTGTTAATGTTGCGTTTAATAACAGCACACCTTGCTCTGCCCATGGTGTTAAGTCGCCACTTCCACTCATTTTGATGTTTAAATCAGATTCTATTTCCTTGTAAATATTCATTAAGGATGGAGGTAGTGCAATGCCTGCTTGCACAGAAAAGCTTAAACCATGTGCTTGATAGGGTCCATGATAGGGATCTTGACCGATAATCACTACGCGTACTTGATCAAAAGGCGTGTGATTAAAAGCATTGAAAATAAGTGGACCAGGTGGGAATATTGTTTTACCTGCGACTTTTTCTTGCTTAAGGAATGCGCGTAAAGCCTGCATATATGGTTTGTCGAACTCTTGTCCAATGACGGCTTGCCAAGAGGGGTGTAATTGACCTTTTTTTTGTTCTGATATCACAGCTATTAAGATATTATGTAAATTTCATATGGCAATATATCAGGAGTTCACTCTTTCTATCCCATATAAGCGGTCTTCAATGATATTACTTTTATGCGCAGCTATTTCATCTTCTACTGCGCCTGATTTGGCGAATCGGGCAATGTGAAACAGTGCTTCTCCTTCATTTACCAACGGTAATTTGCTGATGCAGATGATTATACCATCCGTTTCAGCGGATAATACTTGCTCCTGGTTGCCGAACGGAGACGAGATAACTCCCAAAGTGTCTCCTGGTTTTACGCGTGTTCCCAATTTGCAAAGTGGTCTGAATAAACCGTCTGACGTTGCTCTAAACCAACTACTTGATCTGGCAATATATGGTTCTGCTTGGACCGTGATGACACGTTTAGATGGCAGCATTCCCAAGTTTCGCATTACACTGACAATTCCTCTTAGGCCTGTCACAATGCATTGCTCCGATAATCGCAATGCTTCCCCTGCCTCATAAGTAATGACAGGAATGCCTAGCTGGCCTGCTTCATATCGCAAGCTATTTTTAATCAACTCTGAATTAATCACAACAGGAATAGAGAAGCCCTGTGCCATCGCCTTAACATTCGGGTACTCTAGTGCGGCTCTCACTTGCGGCAGATTCTGTCTATTCACTGCTGCGGTATGCAAATCAATGATATGCGTACTATGTTTAACCACTTCATTAAAAAACTTATAGGCAATTCGCGAAGCAATAGAACCGTTTTTGCTGCCTGGAAAGCAGCGGTTTAAGTCTCGTCGGTCGGGTAAGTAGCGTGACTGATGAATAAAACCAAAGACATTCACAATTGGCGCTAAAATAAGCGTGCCATGTAAATTATTCAAACCACGAATGCCATGCATCCTGCGAATAATCTCAACGCCATTTAACTCATCGCCATGGATAGCTGCGCACACTAAAAGCACGGGGCCAGCAAATTTGCCATGGATAACCTCAATCGGCATGTTTAATGGCGTATGCGTAAATAAATTAGCGGTAGGTAAATCAAACGCTAGACGTTGACCTGCTTCAATCACTTTGCCTGCAATACTGAATGGTTTATTTCTAGTTTTATTTACGCGCAATCTAGGCTGCCTTTTCGATTAAATATCAGCATCATTCTCAGTAGATTTAGTTAATTCATCAATCGGTAAATCTTTTACTTTTGGCCTTCTTCGAATTACCGCTTTGTCTGGAATCATGCCGCGCATAGACTCTAATTTGCCAAAGCAAAGTAACTTGTCGTTGGGCTCAATAACCCGATCACTGCGTGGATTGGGGATAGCTTTTGCATGACGATAGAGCGTTAAAACATTGATGTCTTTCTCAGCATCCATGACTTCTTTAATTGTTTTTCCCAGAAACTCTGAGCCTTCTGGTATGAATATTTCACTCACACCGTATCCTTTGCTCACAGTTAAACGCTGGCGTATATCAATTTCCGGGAAGTCCACTTGCGCGGAGACATAGTCAATGATGGCACCAGCGATATCCAAGCCAGTTGCAGTTTCTATCCCTTCGAGTCCAGGAGAAGAATTTACTTCCATAATTTGAGGACCACTCTTGCTTTCTAGCATATCCACGCCAGCAACTTGCAAGCCGAGAATCTGTGCGGCTCGTACAGCAGTTTCACTGTATTGATCATCTAGTTCAATGGCTTCGGCAATGCCACCACGATGAACATTGCTTCTGAATTCCTGACCTTGTGCCACACGACGCATCGCAGCGACTACTCGATCCCCAACCACAAATGCACGAATGTCTTTACCTTTGCTTTCGGCAACAAATTTTTGGATTAGCACATTTTGCTTTTGGCTTTGTAAAAGTTCGATAATGGATTCAGCAGCTTTAATGGACTCAGCTAGCAAGACGCCAATCCCCTGCGTGCCTTCAATCAATTTAATGATAACAGGCGCTCCGCCTACTCTCTGAATAGCGGGTAATACATCTTTTCGGTCTCTGACGAATGTTGTTCTCGGAATCCCAATGTGATGACGGCTCAAAATTTGCAAGCTACGCAATTTGTCTCGAGAGTTACTAATACCATGTGCAGTGTTGGCACAAAACACGCCCATTTCTTGAAACTGTCTAACGACAGCTGTTCCGAAATAAGTAATCGACGCGCCTATTCTTGGCAATACAGCATCATAATCGCTGAGTACATTTTGACGATAGTACAAATCGGGAATACCTTTTTGTAAATCAATAGAAAATTTTAATGTATTTAATACTTTCACATGATGACCGCGATTTAATGCAGCCTCTCTTAAACGACGTGTACTATAAGATGTTGGGCCACAAGATAGAATGGCTAATTTCATCAATTACTCCTGAATATTGAAACCGACGATCAAGTTGTTTTCTTGTAATTTTGTTGAATGCAAGTATTGATAGTCACTCGTTACATACTACCTTACAATCTTACTGTTTAATCAAGACTTGATAATATTTTTAACTGAGTAAAGGTGAGGTTTTGACAAGTGCGAGCAGGGAAATATTGACCTTTGGATGGCGTGAATGGGTAGAGTTACCAGACTTAGGTTTGCCAGCAATAAAAGCAAAAGTTGATACGGGTGCGCGCACCTCGGCATTGCATGCTTTTAACCTGCGCCCGTTTATCGAAAATGGTAAGCAGCGTATTGAATTTAGTATTCACCCAAAACAAAAAGATATTAAAACAGTGGTCGTTTGTCAGTCGGATGTGCTTGACCAGCGGATTGTTAGTGATTCTGGCGGGCATAGAGAAGAGCGGTTTGTGATTTTAACTACGCTGGATATTGGCGGTCACAAATGGTCAATCGAAATGACACTCACAGCGCGCGATAATATGAAATTCAGAATGTTATTGGGTAGGACAGCGATAGAAAACAGAGCGCTGGTAGATGCTTCTGCTTCCTATTTAGTGGGTAAAAAGCAAAGACCAGTTAGGCGTTAAATGATCATAGGACTCTACTGGGCGACTTTGTTGCTTATGTTATTCACCTTACTGCCGCTTTGGCGAAATCCGCATTGGTTTGTACGTGGGTGGGACTTTCCTCGATTACAGTTAGCAGTCATTGCTTTAGTCATATTGATTTTAGACTGTTTATACTTGGATTTTGCCGATGAGAAAAGCTGGCTTGTAGCTGGTGTTTCAATAATTTGCTTAGTTTGGCAATCGGTATGGATAATGCCTTATTTACCATTGTGGCCAGTAGAAGTCATGACAACTACTGGCAAAAATAAAGAAGCGCAATTGTCAATTATTACGGCAAATGTACTTGCGACTAATAAAAAAGCACATTTATTGATTGATCATGTCCGGCAATACAAGCCCGATATTTTATTGACGTTAGAATCTGACTTATGGTGGGAAAAGCAGTTAGATGTATTGGAAGCTGAAATGCCACACACCATCAAATGTGCTTTAGATAACCTATATGGGATGCATGTCTACTCGCGTTTGCCATTCGAGGAAGCAGAAATATCGTACTTGATTGAAAAAGATGTGCCTTCAATGCATGCGCTATTTCAATTAGGAACTGGTGATAAAGTTAGAATGCACTTTCTGCATCCTGCTCCACCAAGTCCGACAGAAAACGAGGAGTCAACAGAACGCGATGCAGAGCTTGTTGTTGTCGCAAAAAGTATAGCTAACTCTGAACAAGCAATTGTTGTTGCCGGGGATTTAAACGACGTTGCTTGGTCTGCAACTACCAGACTGTTTCGTAAAATAAGTGGTTTGCTCGACCCAAGAATTGGACGTGGGATTTATAGTACTTTTCACGCAAAATATCCTTTTTTTCGTTGGCCAGTTGATCACCTCTTTCACAGCAAACATTTCACACTGGATAGGCTAGAGCGATTGCCATCTATCGGTTCAGACCACTTTGCTATGCTAACCGTCCTAACTTTTAATCGGAGTGCCGTGGATGATCAAGAAGGAATAGAAGCTGATAATACAGATAAAGAGATAGCAGATGAAATAATAGACGATGAAAGTTTGCAAAATGAGAAAGTGCCAGCGCCTGGTGTTTCATCATTTCAGACCGAATCAGTTTCTTAATCATCAATCAAAAATGCAGAGGCAGCATTGATAAATGCTTTAGGCGCTTCAGCGTGCACCCAGTGGCCTGTTGGAAGGCGAGCAAATTCAGCTTGGGTGAAGTGTGCTTTGATGTGTGATAGGTCGCTATCATTGATATAGTCGCTGTGTTCACCATAGATAAACAAGCTGGGCTGATGATAATAGCTTGCTTCGCAGACAGGGGAGAT
>JBFIDU010000015.1:0-14354 GCA_041603755.1 Methylophilaceae bacterium | reverse complement strand
ATTTAACAGAAACTGTAATTGCCGGTTAGCAAGTTTTAAATTTGTTTCTGCAATGATTAATGCTTCTAGACGGTCAGCAACCCCAATCTCAGCACGATTGATTTCAACACGCGCTGTTAGTCCTTCTTTAACGCGTGTTTTAACCATTTCTAAATTTTGTTGCGCATATTCATATTGTTGACGTCTTACGTCTAATTGACCCCAACTTTCGTAAAGCTTCCAGTAGGCTTTATCGACCATTGCGATAATGCGTATGCTTTGCAATCGAGTATTTAAAGTTGCTGCTTGTTGTTCATAACCTGCAATACGAATACTCGCTTCGTTAACGTCTCTGCCAGCATTGCGCAGAAGAGGTTGACTGAATGAAAAACGTAATGCACTTTGATATTGCTCACTATCGAACTGACCACCTTTGCGTGAAGTATCTTTATTGTTGAGTGGTGTGCTTAAGGTTACTGTTCCACCAGTCCGTAAAGGTACTTTAATCCCAGTTTCTATATCAAAGCCGTTAATCTCTTGCTCTAATTGATCGAGCTTGACTTGCTGCTTGTCCAGATTTGGGTTTGTAGATTTAAATTCGGCATAATCTGATGACTGTTTTGGGTAATCGGTTTCTTTATATTTGGCATAAACATAAAAAATTTGGTCAAACTTTGCCTCTTCTCGGCGTAAATCACTCGCTGCAATTTCAGGGTCAATTTTAGCAACTTGTATATTTAGATTATTATTTAATGCTTTGATTCTTAAATCGGCTAATGTCGTTTGATTGGCCTTGTTGGCATCAGATAAATTGAGGTCTATAACGTTGGCATCTTCAGGATGATCATATGGTTTTAATACATTTTTAAGGTCAAGGTCTAGCTTTGGGTTGGTTGGGTATTGTTGCGCTTGGTTTTCCTCAATTGCTTCCTTTAATGATTTGGCTGGCGCATTGGCGTAGTCCTCTATCTTAAGTGATTCATCCCTTTTTAGACGGACTTCTGCCTTCTTATTTTCTTCTGCTGCGGTAGCATAAGCAGAAAACAAGATAATGAAGTAAGTGAAAAATGCAAAACGTTTCAGAACGGCTATCATTTATTACCCATAGGTGCATTCTTTAAATTTCCAGAAGCTTCTTGTGGCAACCTTGGAGGGAAGCCATTCACAATTCGCCATAGCTCATAACCGATTGATACTTCTTGCAGTAAAATCCAAGCCCTGGCATTAACACCTTGACGTAGCATAGCGGCTGAGGGCCAATCACGTTCATCATCATCTGGTAAAATCATTACACGAAAATTGCCAACACCGTTGTCTGTTGGGTCAACAAAAGCCACTTTGCCATTAAATGTGCCAATGCTAGTGTTTGGCCAGCCAGAAACCTGAATAGCAGGCCAACCCTCAAACGCCAGCCTTACTTCACTGCCCTTTGCGATTAACATCGCGTCACGTCCATCAACCCATACCTCTACAGCCCGCGAATCAGTATTGGGGACAATAACTAAAAGTGGCTGACCTTGTGAGATGACTTGAGATTGCGAGTTGATCGGTAGTCTATGAATAACACCGTCTCTCGGTGCTGTTACTACTTGCATATTTTGTCGTGATAAGCTGATTTGAGAACTGGTCAGACTATTTTCACTGTCTGCGAGCTCACCCTTGATTTTGTTAATCAAGGCACTGCTAGCATCAAGTGAAGCCTGCGTATCTGCTCTGATTTGTCTAATTTCTGCAGAAGCCGAGTTCGCCTCTGCTTTAGCAGAATTAAGATTGGCTTGCGCACTATTGAAGCTACGTTTAGCTAGAATAAAGTCACGCTCAGCAACTTCAACATCTCTTTTAGACACCAGACCATCTTTATATAAACGCTGTAAGCGATTGGTTTGAAATTCAGCCGTATCAAGTGTCGCTTGTGCTGCACTTAGGGATTCAGATGCGGATAAGATTTTTTGTTGTGCAACATCTAATTTAAATTGCGCTGCAGAAATTTTTGCGTCCCTTGATGAGATTAAGTTTTGTTGTTGTATTTCATAAGATTTTAATTCATCTCGTTTTGCATCCAACTTTGCCTGTTGATTGTCACGCTGCGCTGCTAAACGTTCTCTAAAAAGTGGATCAATATCGCTGATTTCAAGTAATACATCACCCTTTTTAACATAAGTCCCTTCTTGAACATTCCATTTACTGATAACACCACTAACAGGCGCATCAATACTTTGTATACGTTCAGTAGGCGAAAACGCGGTTACTTGACCAGTAGCATTGACGTTTTGCCGCCAAGGTAAAAATAGCGATAGTAAGGGTAATACAAAAAAAGCAATCGCTAAAAACCGTGCATAGCGTTTAACAAACGCTGGAGTGCGCGCAGCCGCTAATGCGTCATGTTGAGAATTAATTTGCTGACTCATTATGCTTTGCCCATTAAATCAGATAGGATAAGTTGTTGGTCAAACTGTGCTGCAATTTCTTTTGAACGCGTGGTAAGTAGCAACATCCAATCATTTTTTCGTTTATTAAAATAATCAATCACAAATTTAGTTTGTTCCGAATTTAAATTATCAATGATGCCATCAATAATAAGTAGCTCTGGATCGGTCACAATTGCGCGTACTAACATCAGTCTTTGTAGCTGTGTTGTGGACAATGGCGCTCCAAAACCTGTTAATTTTGTATCCATGCCATGTTCTAATTTAGCAATATCATCAATTAAATGCAGCTCTTTGAGTACTTCGTTAATTTGATGCATTGAGATATCCGTATTGCCCAGTTGTATGTTTTCCAGAATACTGCCTTCTACAACTTCAACTTTGGTTGCTATACCGATTTTCGCCCGCAGGGACTGTCGATTGATCTGACGTAAATCAACACCATTAAATTCAATTTGGCCTTGAATTGGCTGCCGTAGACCAGTAATTAAATCGACAATGGTTGATTTACCACTGCCAGATATACCCATAATCGCTAGGCTGCTACCTTTTGCCAGGTCGAAGTTTATATTCTGGATAGGATGTACGCGTTCTGAATAAGCAAAACTAACTGCATTAGCAGTTAAAGATTCCAAACTATCTAATGTTGCATAGTTATCTTTGATTTCTTCTTGTGGCAGATCGTCTAAAATGCCTAACTTGTCTAATGCAGCCAGAATGTCATAGTAATCGCCAAGCTTGCTCACCAATCGAACAAAGGCACCTAATAGACCAAAAAAGATAAGTTCGGCAGCAACAAACTGACCAAGGTTAATTTGGCCATTGATAACTAATAAACCAGCAGTCACCAACATTGCCGTTCCAATGAACGCATAAAAGATCACTGCACCAAATGTTTGTGAAAGTAAGTGAGAAAAATGGGCGGCACGCCTGCTCAGATAATGATTTGCTAATTTATTCGTGACAGATTCCGCACGATGTAAACCGTTATAAAATTTAAACAAATAAAAGTTACCCGCAATGGACTCAAGCCAAGCAGCTGTTGCATATTTAGCTGCAGATTCTTCGATAGCAGTTTTAGTAGCATTCCTCCCCAGCACAGCTAGAATAAACCAAAAGAACAGCAATAATAAAATTACTATGACAGCGAAATAAAAGCTGTAGAACACTAATATGATGCTACCTATGACAATTTGTATGGCAGCAATAAAACCAACGGTTAAAAGCACGGCAGCGGATTTTTGAATGGTAGTGATATCAAAAAAACGATTAACCAGTTCAACTGGATTAGCATTGTCATAAATACGAATAATTGCACCTTGGGTTTTATGTGCAACTTGCATTGCTGTGCTGACAAATAGTCTACGTTGAATTAGTTCTACAACATATGTTTCCAACACAAATAACAAGCCAGATAGTATTAGTAGAGCAAATAGGATAATTGAAATCACAATGAGTGGCTCAATAACACCGCCGATCGTGACATTATTGACCAATGTTTGTACTGCAACCGGGGTGGCGATATTGAGCAGGCTATAGCCGATGATTAAATAAAACAGAATGAATAAATCATCTTTTTCACTTTTAATAAGCTTGGATAATCTTTCGTGTGGTGAGAATTTGCTTTGTTTATTCATATGTTGGATTTGCTGTTTTCTAGCATTATAGGGGTTAACACCCGCTCTATTAAACAATTTGTAGTGGTAAAAGTTCCATACTAAAAAAACGGCCCGTGTGACGGGCCGTTTCATGTTACACCATTTGTGTTAATGCATTGTTACATTGTGTAGGCACGTTCACCATGAGATGAAGTGTCTAAACCTTCACGTTCAGCTTCTTCTGAAACGCGTAGGCCAACAACCATATCCACAATTTTATAGCAAATATAAGCAACAACACCAGACCATACGATTGTGATAATCACACCTTCTGCTTGAATCATCACTTGTGATGCGATTGAGAAATCATCACCACCTGTGCCACCTAGACTAGGTGCAGTGAATACGCCAGTTAATAACGCACCAACAATACCACCTACACCGTGCACACCAAATACATCTAGTGAGTCATCAGCACCAAGCATTTTCTTCAGGCCAGTTACACCCCACAAGCATAAGAAACCGCCAGCTAGACCAACGATAATTGCACCCATAGGACCAACTGAACCGCAAGCAGGTGTAATTGCAACAAGACCAGCAACGGCACCTGATGCTGCACCTAGCATTGACGCTTTGCCTCTTGTTAATGCTTCACCAAGTGACCACGCTAATACAGCGGCTGCGGTAGCAAGTAGTGTATTAATGAACGCTAAACCAGCACCACCAGTTGCTTCTAAGTTAGAACCAGCGTTAAAGCCAAACCAACCTACCCATAGTAAAGAAGCACCAACCATTGTCATGGTTAAAGAGTGAGGCGCAAAGTTTTCTTTACCGTAACCGATACGTTTGCCAATCACATATGCACCAACTAAACCAGCCATCGCTGCATTGATATGGACAACAGTACCACCAGCAAAGTCAAGTGCACCAGCGTCTAACAAGTAACCGCCTGTACCCCAAACCATGTGAGCAATTGGGATGTAGCTGAAAGTAAACCATAGGAGTGTGAATAGTAATACAGCGCTGAATTTAGTACGTTCTGCGAAAGAACCCACAATCAGTGCACAAGTAATACCAGCAAATGTACATTGGAAAGCAATGAAAATCATTTCTGGAATCATCACGCCGTCTGTAAAGGTAGCGGCAAGTGAATCCAGCGTAACACCTTTAAGGAATAATTTTCCTAGGTCACCAATGATCAGGCCTTCACCACTACCAAATGCCAAGCTGTAACCGTAAACTGCCCAAGCCACTGAAATCAGTGAGAAGACAACTAATACTTGCATTAGGATAGAGAGCATATTCTTGCTGCGAACCAAGCCGCCGTAGAATAATGCCAAACCAGGTACTGTCATTAGGATAACGAGTAATGTTGCTACCATCATCCATGTCGTGTCACCTTTGTCTACTGTTGGCGCTACTTCAGTTGCTGCTTCTTCGGCAGTCGCTTCAGCTGGTGCCGCTTCATCTACAGCTGCCTCAACTTCAGTTGCTGCTGCCTCAACTTCTTCTGCTGCCGCTTCCATTGTCGAATCAACTGCTTCAGTCATTTCCTCTGCAGCCTCTGCCATGTCTTCTGCATAGCTGATACCACTAGTTACAACTGCACCTGCACCCATAAAGGCAACAAGCGATAATATTGATAATAATTTTTTCATGTGATTACCCCTTATAGTGCTTCAGCGCCAGTTTCACCAGTACGGATACGGTAAACTTGCTCTAAGTTATAGACAAAGATCTTGCCATCACCAATTTTGCCAGTTGACGCAGCTTTCTCAATCGCATCAACAACTTGGTCTAAAATTTCATCGGTAATTGCAATTTCAATCTTCACTTTAGGCAGAAAATCAACCACATACTCTGCACCGCGATAAAGCTCTGTATGACCTTTTTGACGGCCAAATCCTTTTACTTCTGTAACGGTGATACCTTGTACGCCAATGGCAGACAAAGATTCACGCACTTCATCAAGCTTGAATGGCTTAATTATTGCGGATATAAATTTCATTTTTACCCCCTGGAGGAAATGTTGAAAATATGATCGGCAAGTGTGTTTGTCACCTTACCGATCATCATTGGATTAACTTAGAATGAGCGGCTTACAGTAAATGTAAAGCGGTCATCTGATAAGTCAGCTGTTTGAGAACGACCGTTGAAGCTTGAACCGCCCCAGCCGTCTGCTTGCCAGTAACCTGAGTCATTAGCACCCACATAAGCTAATTCTGCAGCCCATCCTTCAGATCCTGCAAGTGAGAATGATTTAGCAATAGCAACTTTATAATCAGTATAGTCAATATCTCTTTCACCATTGTATGGTGTTATGTAAGCTAAGTTTGTTTTAGCGATTTCTGCACCAACGTTTAAATGACCAACGTGACCAATTAAACTCCAGCCATTACCAAATGGATATTCTGCATTCAACTCAACATAAGTTGTGAATTTAGAATCATCGTCATAGCCGGTATCTTTGTCTACCCCAAACCAGTTACCCAAAGTCGTTGAAACTTGAGCGCTGAAGTAGCTGTAAGAAAGACCAAAGTTAGCCTCGTAAGTGTTCCAGTCATTATTGGAAGCAGGTGTTACACCGTCAGCTTTTACACATCCGATACAGTCGCCCCAGCTTCCACCTGGATAGGTGTAAGCAATCACACCAACAGAATAACCGATACCAGTTTCACCAAATTCACCACCAAAACCAGCATAGTAGTCAATTTCTAATGATGCATCTGGAAATGTATTGGGTGAAACGTTGGATGCCCAAGTACCAGCATAAAAACCACTGCTGTGCTCAACATCAAAGCCACCTTGTAGCGCTGGTTTATGAAAGTTTTGTGATAGACCACGTACATAGTAGTCAGAAGTGTATGCCACGTTAGCACTGAATGACCAGTCTGAAGCAGGCGCTTCTGCTGGTGCCTCTTCTGCAAATGAAACAGCAGGTAAAGTGAGTGCGCCTAATACGGCAACTGATAATAGCGTTTTACGCATCGTATTCCCCTTAATCTAATTTATAAATTTATTGCAACGGTATTTAAAAAAATACTCTTGGCTTGAAAGCAATTGCTATGCCAACTAAAAGATCATTAAAAAACAATGGCTTATAAAAATTAAACGGAAATAATTCATTTAATAATTAAAGAAAGAACTGGTAAAATGCATCTAATTAAACGAGGAAGCGATATGTTGAACTCTCAATTACTAAAAGATTTGTCTAGTAAAATCAAACAGATAATGCAAGACTCGCCGCTTGGTGATGCAGAAAAAAATATTCATGCACTACTTCAGGGCGTGTTCACCAAAATGGAGCTTGTTTCACGCGAAGAATTTGATGTCCAAGCTGAGGTGCTACGCAACACACGTGAACAATTAACAGTATGCGAAGAAAGGTTAGCTGAGTTAGAATCATTGTTAAAAGACAAATAACAATGAATAATAATGAATCTAGCCGTATTACATAGCCGTGCCTTAAGTGGCATGGATGCCCCTGAGGTGGTGGTAGAAGTACATTTGGCCAATGGCTTACCTGCATTTACCATTGTTGGTTTACCAGAAGCTGAAGTTAAAGAAAGTAAAGACCGCGTCCGAGCGGCAATACAAACATCACAATTCGAATTTCCGGCAAAGCGCATTACTGTTAACCTTGCCCCAGCCGACCTCCCCAAAGAAAGTGGTCGATATGATCTACCTATCGCACTAGGTATATTGGCGGCTAGTGGCCAAATTCCTAAAGACAAACTAAATCAGTATGAAATTGCAGGTGAATTGGCCTTAACAGGCGAGCTGAGGTCGATCCGTGGCGCGTTAGCCATGACTTATCACATGTTGCATCATGCCAATCAAAAAGTGCGTGCATTTATTATGCCCAAACAAAGTGCAGAAGAAGCGAGTTTGGTGAATGATGCAGTGATCTATCCCGCTAATTCTTTGTTGGAAGTTTGTGCACACTTAACAGGGCATACACCCATTTCTCCCCACAACACTGAAATAACTAAGCAGGTTTTAGACTATCCAGATTTTAATGAGGTTAAAGGTCAGAACCATGCGAAACGTGCATTAACCATCGCCGCCGCTGGTGGGCATAGCATACTGATGAGTGGGCCACCAGGCACCGGTAAAAGTATGTTGGCAGCACGTTTTGCTGGCATTTTACCTAGCATGACAGAGCAAGAAGCATTAGAAAGTGCTGCTATACAATCTTTAAATGGCAGCTATAAATTAAGCGACTGGAAAAGACGAAACTTTCGTGCGCCACATCATACTGCCTCTGGCGTTGCTTTAGTTGGCGGTGGTAGTGTGCCAAGACCTGGAGAGATTTCTCTTGCGCATCATGGTGTCTTGTTTTTAGACGAGTTGCCAGAGTTTGATCGCAAGGTGCTGGAAGTATTACGTGAACCACTGGAAAGCGGCCAAATAACCATTTCGCGCGCCGCCAGACAGGCTGATTTTCCAGCCAAATTTCAACTGATTGCTGCGATGAATCCTTGTCCTTGTGGCTATTTGGGGCACTTTAATAATAAGTGCCGTTGTACACCAGATAACATTGCACGCTATAAAGCTAAAATATCTGGTCCATTATTGGATCGTATTGATATGCACATTGAAGTCCCTGCCCTAAAGCAGGAAGAACTAACTGCTGCTACAGCTTCTGAAAATAGCATTACGATAAAAGCGCGTGTTGAAAATGCCCGCAACAAACAACTAGTGCGTCAGGGTAAAGCGAATACTGCTTTAGGCACAAAAGAAATTGAGCAATATTGTCAACTTGATGAGTCAGGCCAGCATTTATTAAAGGCAGCCATCACGAAAATGAGTTTATCTGCCAGAGCCTATCATCGTATCTTGAAGTTGGCACGTACGATAGCCGATGTCGCTAATGAAGCGAATATACAGCCCACCCATGTTGCCGAGGCATTACAGTATCGTCAGCAGTAACTGTTAGATTGTACGATGTTAGATTGTATAGTGTTGCATGTTAAAATGATGGATTATTCGTTTTAGCATCATACTATGAGCCAAATTAAAGAGTCCCCTACCGAAAAACAACTGCAACAGTTGCTCAAAGAGCGCATTCTGATTCTGGATGGCGCGATGGGAACAATGATCCAGCAATATAAATTAACCGAGGCTGATTATCGTGGCGAGCGTTTTGCTGAATTTAAAGCACCAGCCGGCGAGCGCGAGTTGTTTGTAAAAGGTAATAACGAGCTACTATCGCTAACACAGCCGCAAGTCATCCAAGAAATTCATGAAAAATATCTGGAAGCAGGCGCCGATATTATCGAAACCAACACCTTTGGTGCAACCAGTGTAGCGCAGGATGATTATCATATGGCTGCGTTAGTCTATGAAATGAATGTTGCGTCTGCCAAGCTTGCTAAGAACGCATGTGATAAATTTAGTACAACGGATAAACCCAGATTTGTAGCAGGGACATTGGGCCCAACGCCCAAAACAGCAAGTATCTCTCCTGATGTGAATGACCCAGCGGCACGCAATATTACATTTGATGAATTAGTAGAAGCCTATTTAGAACAAACAAGAGCACTAGTTGAAGGTGGTGTCGATATATTAATGGTCGAAACCATTTTTGACACACTTAATTGCAAGGCAGCATTATTTGCAATTGACTCCTTCTTTGAAGAAGTGGGTTATAAACTACCACTGATGATTTCAGGCACCGTTACTGATGCCTCTGGGCGTATTCTATCGGGGCAAACGGTTACCGCATTCTGGCATTCTGTTCGTCATGCAAAACCGCTCACAATAGGTTTGAACTGTGCCCTTGGTGCAACCTTGATGCGGCCTTATGTCGAAGAGCTTTCTAAAATTGCAGATACGCACGTTTGTATTTATCCAAACGCTGGTTTACCAAATCCGATGAGTGATACGGGTTTTGATGAAACACCTGACGTGACATCCAGTTTAGTGAAAGAGTTTGCGCAAAGTGGCTTCATTAATATTGCTGGTGGTTGCTGTGGTACAACGCCGCCCCATATTCATGCGATTTACCATGCCATTAAAGATTTACCACCAAGGCAAATACCTGAATTTGAGCCTGTTACCAAGCTGGCGGGTTTAGAGCCATTTATCATTGATGAAAATTCTTTATATGTTAACGTGGGTGAGCGGACAAATGTGACTGGGTCAAAAGCATTTGCACGTCTTATTATTAACGAGCAGTATGAAGAAGCACTAAGTGTTGCACGACAACAGGTCGAAAATGGTGCGCAAATCATCGATATCAATATGGATGAAGGCATGTTGGATGCGGTGAAGGCAATGACGCATTTCCTGAACTTAGTTGCATCTGAGCCAGATATTGCCCGTGTGCCTATTATGCTCGACTCATCAAAATGGGAAGTGCTAGAAGCAGGCCTTAAATGTGTGCAAGGTAAAGCAATCGTCAACTCTATTTCCATGAAGGAAGGTGAAGAAGAGTTCTTGCGTCAGGCTAAATTATGCCGCCGTTACGGCGCTGCTGTCATCGTGATGGCATTCGATGAAAAAGGACAAGCAGATACATTTGAACGAAAAACTGAAATCAGCAAGCGTGCTTATGATTTACTCGTTGCACATGGCTTTCCGCCTGAAGATATTATTTTTGATCCTAATATTTTCGCGATAGCAACGGGTATTGAAGAGCATAACAACTATGCGGTTGATTTCATTGAAGCGACCCGTTGGATAAAACAAAATCTCCCATATGCAAAGATATCTGGTGGTGTCTCCAACGTAAGCTTTAGTTTCCGTGGTAATAACCCAGCACGCGAAGCGATTCATACCGTATTTCTCTATCATGCGATAAAAGCTGGCATGACCATGGGTATCGTTAATGCTGGCATGATGGGTGTATATGATGATTTAGACCCTGAACTAAGAGATCGGGTGGAAGATGTAGTGTTGAACCGTAGGGATGATGCTACGGAACGCATGATTGAAATTGCGGGTACTTTGGTTGCCAGTGATAAAAAAGAAAGCAACACCCTTGCATGGCGTGGGACGCCTGAAAATCCAGTGTCCGTTGAAAAGCGCTTAGAGCATGCAATGGTGCATGGCATTACGGATTATATTGTTGCCGATACAGAAGAAGCTCGTTTAGCTGTCGCGGCAAAAGGCGGCCGACCGATTAATGTTATTGAAGGTCCGCTAATGGATGGCATGAATGTGGTCGGAGATTTATTCGGTCAGGGCAAAATGTTTTTGCCGCAAGTGGTGAAGTCTGCGCGAGTGATGAAGTCTGCGGTGGCACATCTCATCCCATTTATTGAAAAAGAAAAAGCCGAAGAGGAAGCGCGTACTGGTGTAGTGGCTAAACCAAAAGGTAAAGTGGTGATTGCTACCGTCAAAGGTGACGTGCATGACATTGGGAAAAACATTGTAAGTGTGGTGCTGCAGTGCAACAACTTTGAAGTGGTGAACATGGGTGTCATGGTACCTGCAGCAGAAATCCTGGCGATGGCCAAAGCAGAAAATGCCGACATTATTGGTTTGAGTGGACTGATTACGCCGTCATTAGAAGAAATGACACATATTGCAAAAGAGATGCAGCGTGATCCACATTTTAGTGCAATAAAAACACCCTTACTGATAGGCGGCGCTACCACTTCGCGTGCGCACACTGCCGTTAAGATTGCCCCACATTATGAAGGCCCTGTTGTCTATGTGCCCGATGCTTCACGTTCGGTAACGGTGATGCAGAATCTGCTCACGCCAGAAACACGAGGTGCTTATCTTGCAGAGATACAAGCTGACTATGAAAAGACACGACAACAGCACGCTAACAAAAAAGGTGTGCCATTAATAACGATTGAAAAGGCGCGTGCAAATAAAGCGCAGTTAAGTTTTACTGGTAAAAATACACCCGTTAAACCTAAATTTATAGGTAGACGAGAGTTTAAAAACATTGACCTTAGTCTGATTGCAAAATACATAGACTGGGCGCCATTTTTCCAGACGTGGGATTTAGCTGGTTCCTACCCTGCTATCCTTGAGGATGAAGTGGTTGGAGATGCGGCGACTAAAGTATTTAACGAAGCGCAAAACATGCTGCAAAAAATTATTGATGGTCGCTGGCTAACAGCAAATGGGGTGATTGCATTGATGCCTGCCAATACCGTGAACGATGATGACATTGAGATTTATACGGATGATACGCGCCGTGAAATCGCATTTACCTATTACGGCATGCGTCAGCAAACGCAAAAGCCGGTAATTGATGGTGTGGCAAGACCGAATCAATGCTTGGCTGACTTCATTGCACCAAAAGGTGAGGCGAAAGATTATATTGGCCTGTTTGCTGTCACTGGGGGACTGGGCACAGAAAAAATTGCCAAACGCTTTGCTGATGCACACGATGATTATAGCGGTATTATGTTTCAGTCGCTGGCAGACCGCTTGGCTGAGGCATTTGCTGAATATATGCATGAGCGCGTTCGCACAGACTTATGGGGCTATGCGAAAGATGAAAAGCTTGATGTCAATGCGCTTATTAAAGAAAGCTACCAAGGCATACGTCCAGCACCAGGTTATCCCGCATGCCCAGATCATACCGTAAAAACAGAGCTATTTAAGCTTCTGCAATGTGAAGAAATCGGTATGCAATTAACGGATAGCTTTGCGATGATGCCAGCGGCATCCGTGAGTGGTTTCTACTTTGCGCACGCAGAGAGTAAGTACTTCAGTGTTGATAAGATAGGTGCAGACCAGCTTGAAGATATGGCGAAACGCAGAGGCTTGCCGAAAGACTATCTAGAGCGTTGGTTAGCACCTAATTTATCGTAAAATTGATTATTTGGCTTGATTGAGTGCTGTTGTCCAAGCGATGCACTCAATCTGAATATTCATCAGTTCATCTGGTGAAATATCCAGCTCTTTGATTTCATAATGTGTAGCGTCAAAGTTGCCCACTTCTAGATCTTTCGCTAATTTTAATAATTGGCCATGCGTACCTGTTTGTTCGAGAATGGCTTTTTTGAGTGTTTCAGATAAGCCGATTTCTTTTAGTATTTGCTCCATAGGTGCGTGGATAACTGTGTCTGCTAATGACAACATGCCAACCATAAATGCTTGATCGCTAAAGTGTGCTTGGTAACTTTCCACTTTCTCAGCCATGAGTTCCATTAGTCTGGCTCGGCTTGCAACCTGTAGCATAATTGTATCGCTAGCTGGATTACTGGGTGAAGCATACATCAGTAGTTGAACCCAGCGTAACATTTGCTTCTGACCTAGCATCACAATCGCTTGCCGAATCGATTCAACAGGCTCTCTGCCGCCATTGATGCCCACAGAGTTAACGAGCTTGAGTAACCCTAAGGTTAAGCCAGGACTGTTTTTAAAAAGCGCTTCAAGTTCAGATAAGTCTGCATCACCGAGTAACATGCCTATCATGCGCATTAAACACATCTGATCAGGCTGGGCTTGCTCACCCTTTAGAACAGTTGGTTTAGCAAAGAAATACCCTTGATATGCATCGAAGCCCATCGGTTGACATGCTAAAAACAAGGATTCTTCTTCTACTTTGTCAGCAATGATTTTGGCTTTAGAATTTTTACGAATTAAAGCCATTAACTCAGGTACTTTATTAATAGCGGTAGCACTTAAGTCGATTTTCACATAATCGACATATGGCAACAGCACGATATGCTCAGGACGATTGGCATAGTCAACAATCGATAGTTTAAAACCCAATGATTTGAGCGCTTTGCAGCGTGTAATGATTTGGGCATTAATGGGTGTGTCCTCTAATATCTCTAATACTATACGATCTGGCGGTAACAGTTCAATCGTGTCACTCATTAGAGAGCTGGCTGCTATGTTTAGAAAACCAAGTTTATTATTTAATATTTGATCAATACCGAATTGACTGAGCAAATTAACGATAACACCTGATGTTGCAGATAAATCATCTAAGCTGTTATTTGAATCTTCATTGCTTTTTGAACGAAATAGCAACTCATAACCAATAATTTTTTGTTTGCTATTTAAGATAGGGTGCCTACCCAAAAAAACTTCTTTGGTTTCTTCTTCTACTACAATGTCTGTTGTTGGGATAATGGGTTGGTTCATTTTTATCTCATTTTTACTTTAGTCATATTAAACTTGTCTGCTAACTTATAATTTGGCTTATCATTACGTATTCAGCGTATGTATAGCTGAATCGCTTTCTACAAATATTTACGACAAAAAAAAATCGAACTTTAATGTTTTTTGCAAAAAATGAATAAAGAAATATTAGGACTTGATTAGAGTTTTGCATGGTTTTGTGATGTAATTTTTTAACGACCAATATTTTGCAATAAACAGAAAATATAGAAATCTAAATAACCAATGCATATTCATATTTTAGGTATTT
>JBFIDU010000014.1:0-14395 GCA_041603755.1 Methylophilaceae bacterium | reverse complement strand
CATGCCGTTGGGATTTTCAGAAAATGAAATGAAAAAAATTGACGATGTTGTCAAAACGCGTCGTCGTGTCAAGCAAGGTGATCTATTATTTGGTGATGGTGATACATTTACTTCGCTTTATGCCATTCGTACTGGTGTATTCAAAACCAGTGTATCAACAGAAGATGGACGTGAACAAGTCATCGGTTTTCAAATGGCTGGGGAGATTGTTGGCCTAGACGGCATCGTCAATGACGCACACAGCTGTAATGCAGTCGCGCTAGAAGATGCAGAAGTTTGTGTCATGCCTTTCTCAAATATTGAAGATTTATCCCGTGAATTTCCCGAATTACAACGTCACGTGCATAAAATCATGAGCCGTGAAATTGTTCGTGAAAATAAAGTGATGATGTTGCTTGGCAATATGCGCGCTGAAGAGAGGCTAGCTGCCTTCCTGTTAAATCTAGTGCAGCGCTTGCATGCAAGGGGTTTTTCTCAATCAGAGATTGTCCTAAGAATGACTCGTGAGGAAATTGGTAGTTATTTGGGGATGAAACTCGAAACAGTCAGCAGAACTTTTTCAAAGTTTAGTGATGAAGGCATCATACAAGTCAAGCAGCGCTATGTCCGCATTATCAAACCTGAAGCGCTCAAGAAAATATTCAATTTGCAAGCTTAGAGAAATTACCATTAGTTCTTCAAATTACCATTAATCACGCATCACTGATTTGACCTTGAAAAAACTACTTACCATAAGCGATCACAATCGGAATGTTAGTGGTTTGCAATATATTTATCCTGTTGTATCGCGACGAGCTGGCGGTGTATCAATTGGAATCAATCTCAATATAAATAATGCTTGTAATTGGCGTTGCATCTACTGCAACGTCCCCAACCTAACGCGCGGCACACCACCACCAATCAATCTATCCGTTTTAGCAAATGAATTCCGTGTTTTTTTGGACGATGTGGTCAACGGCGACTTTATGCAAGAGCATGTCAAAGAGTCAGACAGGATACTTAAAGATATTGCATTTTCTGGTAATGGAGAACCAACATCTGCCAAAGAGTTTCCAGAAGTTGTCGTATTAGTGCAGCAGATACTAAAAGAATTTAATTTACTAGATAAAATTAAAATAAGGCTGATTACTAATGGCAGCATGTTGCATAGAGAGTCTGTTAAGAATGGGATCAAACAGCTCGCTGCGCATAATGGTGAAGTATGGTTTAAGTTGGACGCTGCGACTGCTGAGGGTATCGCACGAATCAATGATGTTAATCTGAATCCTAACAGTCATATAGAGAAACTTAAGCAATGTGCCCACCTATGCCCAACTTTTATACAAACATGTATGTTTGCATTAGATGGGAGACCACCATCAGAGTCGGATATATTGGCTTATATTGATTTAGTTAGGCCACTTAAGGGGACTATTGAAGGTGTCCATTTATATGGTATTGCAAGACAATCTATGCAAATTGAAGCACCGCGGCTCAGTCAACTTTCAGCAGAATGGTTCAATGCGCTGGCGAACCAGTTAGCCCAAGCGGGTATTACTGCTCATATTAGCCCCTAATCTTTTGGTGTAACGCCCGTTTGCGCGTGATTACGTGCTTTCATTGCAGGTGCTAGAGCTTCCTCTGCCTCAAGTGTTTTATTAATTTCCATTCCTTTGACGTAATAATTTTCAATCACAGGATCTGGAGTTTTAATCGCAAAGTATAGCGTGATAAATGATGCAATAATTACCACTAGTGGCCCACCAATGACTAGCCACACATATCCGTAATGCCACCAAGGTTTGCTTTCCTGTTGATTCATGTCCTCATCTCTTTTCATGTATTTATTAAACTCAAATTAGCGAGGCACTAAAAACTTAGACTCTTCTTTTAATGTTTCTTTGCTACCCATTGATTGAATCTCAAACTCAATCTCGTGCGAACCAGGCTTTAGCGAGCCATCAGGGACCAATGCATGGACAACAACCCATCGCGCTTCTGCTGGATCTACATTAATCAGCTTATTCGTTTTTGTTTTACCTAATCCAATTTGCAAACCCTCAATACCACTGACGTCGAGTCGGTATTGTTGCATTTCCTCAGTTGCGTTCATGATTTGTAAACGATACACGTTCTCCAGCATACCCCCTTCAACTAAGCGTGCCATCACAGATCGGTCCCGTATAATATCTACTTTAAATCCAGTTCTGTACCATAAACTAGTTAACAAGCCTACTACTAAAACAGCTAATACCGTGGAATAAATGAGTACTCGTGGCCTTAGAATGCGCTTAAACATTTGACCTCTAGTCCAATGATTCTGCATTGCATTTTCCGTGGTGTATTTAATGAGTCCTCGCGCGTCACCCACCCTATCCATCACACTGTCACAGACATCCACACATAAGCCACAGCCTATACACTCATATTGAAGTCCGTCACGTATATCAATCCCCGTAGGGCATACTTGTACGCATAAACTACAGTCAATACATGATCCTAATGTCTCCGTTTTTTCCTTATTCTTGCGTGAACCCGCACCTCGTGGTTCGCCTCTTTCTTCATCATAAGTGACAATCAAGGTATCGTGATCAAACATCGCACTTTGGAAGCGTGCATAAGGGCACATATATTTACATACCTGCTCGCGCATGAAACCCGCATTGCCATAAGTAGCAAAACTATAAAATACGACCCAGAAGGTAGCCCAAGGCCCTAAATCAAATGCAGTGATACCTGTCCATAACTCTCGAATTGGAATGAAATACCCGACAAATGTAAAGCCTGTCCACGCGGCAAAAGCAATCCAAACAAAATGCTTGGCGGTTTTCCTGAAGAGTTTTTCTGCAGACATTGCACTTGAGTCGAGCTTCATTCTTTTTGCTCGATCTCCTTCAATCTTGCGTTCTATCCATAAGAAAATTTCAGTATAAACAGTTTGCGGACATGTATACCCACACCATAAACGACCCGCAACAGCTGTAAATAAAAACAGTGAAAGCGCTGAGATAATGAGAATTGCAGTGAGATAAATAAGATCTTGCGGGTACAAGACTAATTTAAAAATATAAAAACGTTTTGCTTCTAAGTCGAATAATAATGCCTGTCTTTGTCCCCATTGCAGCCATGGTACACCGTAAAAAAAGAGCTGGGTGAGCCATATCATTAGCCAACGCCATTTTGCGAAATACCCAAAAATACTGCGCGGATAAATCTTCTCTTGTGCTTTGTATAACGAAATGACCACCTCTTGGGGTGAGGTGGTATCTTCTTTTTTTACAGTTGAATGTTGAGCCATTGACTACTTTCTGACAAGAATAGCCGCTGCTATTCAGAACTTGTTATATTGGACAAGCCCCAGATATAAGCTGCTAATACCCTGATTTGCTCAGGTGTCAGTTTATCTTTTTGTGCAGGCATTTGGTTTACCTTACCATTTTTAATTCGATCAATAATGGCTGCTTCACCAGCACCATGCAACCAAACATTATCAGTTAAGTTTGGTGCGCCAAGCGCTTGATTACCTTGCCCATCTTGACCATGACATGCAGCGCAAGTAGCAAACTTCTCTTTACCAAGCCCCGCTTTTGCTGCGTCATGCAAACTACCTGATAGGCTTAACACATAATTAGCAAGATTTTTGATATCCTCGTCACTCCCCACCATTGCGCCCATTGGCGGCATCATACCATTTCGTCCATTCATAATAGTCTCTTGAATTTTTTCTGGACTGCCTCCATGCAACCAATCATTATCAGTGAGATTTGGAAAGCCTCGGCTTCCTCTGGCATCAGAAGCATGGCATTGAGAGCAATTATTCATGTACAAGCGCTCACCAATTGATTGTGCAACTGGTAATGTCGCTAACTCCTCAATTGGCATATCTACAAATTTTGCGTAGATTGGCTTGAGCGCCTCATTGGCTTCAGCAACCTCTGCTTCATATTGATTCTCCTGCGTCCAACCTTTAGAGCCATCATAAGTAGCCAACCCAGGATAGAGTGCAAGATAAATGAACCCAAAAATAATCGTGATAATGAAAAGCCATACCCACCACCGTGGTAATGGATTATTCATTTCTACAATATCTTCGTCCCATACGTGACCACTGGTGTTGTCTCCATTAGCGCTGGTAACCTTAATTTTACTTGTAAGCCACAACAGCAAGGCACAACCAATAATACCAACGATGGTTACAATAGCGATGAAGTAGGGCCAAAAATTATTGATAAAATCATTCATGTTAATTTCCTTCTATTTTTCTTCGAAAGGCAGGTTGGCCGCCTCTTCAAATTCCCCAGTGTTGCGACGGCGCCAAACCCAGACGATGATGCCAACAAACACAAGGAAACTAATCAGTGTCACTAAAACGCGTAATGTATTGATGTCCATTATGCTCTCCTTATTTCAGATGGATGCCTAACACTTGCATGTAGGCAATAATTGCATCCATCTCAGTTTTTCCCTCAAGTTCTTCTTCTGCGTCCGCAATCTCTTCATCTGTATATGGAACACCTACTTTACGTAATGCCTCCATATTTTTCGCAATACCCTTCTCAACAGGGGTGTTTTCCAACCAAGGATATGCCGGCATAATAGACTCTGGCACTAAATCACGTGGATTAATCAAATGAATGCGATGCCACTCATCGTTATACTTGCCACCTACACGGTGCAAATCCGGACCAGTGCGTTTACTGCCCCATTGGAACGGATGATCATAAACAAACTCACCTGCTACTGAATAATGACCATAGCGCAGTGTTTCTGCCCGTAATGGACGAATCATTTGTGAATGGCAGTTATAGCAACCTTCACGTTGGTAGATATCACGCCCCACCAGCTGCAACGGCGTGTAAGGCTCCAACCCTTTAATTGGCTCAGTCGTTGATTTCTGGAAAAATAATGGCACTATTTCTACAAGCCCACCGATTGAAATTACCAATAAAATAAGTACAATCATTAAAAAGTTGTTCGTCTCAATTTTTTCGTGACTAAAACCCTGATTTTTTTTATCTAAATCTGACATCATTGTTTCCTTATGCGTGAGAGGCAACTGGTGGAATGGTAGCTATCGCTGCTTTACCACTCATTGCTGTTTTAAGTACATTCCAAAGCATCACTAACATACCGCCTAGGTACAAAGCACCGCCTAACAAACGTATGAAGTAGTACGGAAATTTTGCTTTTACGCTCTCTACAAATGTATAGGCTAATGTGCCATCAGCATTCACTGCACGCCACATTAAACCCTCCATCACACCTGAAATCCATAGCGCTGCAATGTAAAGCACGATACCGATTGTTGCCATCCAGAAATGAACTTCAATAGCCTTGATGCTGTGCATTTGTTTTTGACCGAATAATTTAGGTACTAAGTGATACAAAGCACCCATTGAAACCAACCCAACCCAGCCTAATGCACCAGAGTGCACATGACCAATAGTCCAGTCAGTGTAATGTGATAGCGAGTTGACCGTTTTAATCGCCATCATAGGGCCTTCGAACGTACTCATGCCATAGAATGACAATGACACAATCATAAAACGTAAGATTGGATCTGTACGCAACTTATGCCATGCGCCTGATAGTGTCATCATCCCGTTGATCATGCCACCCCAGCTAGGTGCCAATAAGATGAGAGAAAACACCATACCTAATGACTGTGCCCAGTCTGGCAAAGCAGTGTAATGTAAATGGTGTGGACCTGCCCACATGTAGGTGAAAATTAATGCCCAAAAGTGAACAATCGACAAGCTATATGAGTAAACTGGACGCTCTGCTTGCTTAGGTACAAAATAATACATGATGCCTAAAAAGCCTGCAGTTAGGAAGAAGCCTACCGCATTATGACCATACCACCATTGCACCATTGCATCTTGTACACCTGCATAGGCTGAATATGACTTCATAAAGCTTACTGGGATAGCAGCGCTATTCACGATATGCAACAATGCGACCGCAATAATAAATGCACCGAAAAACCAGTTCGCCACATAAATATGTCTTACCTTGCGTTTTGCGATTGTGCCGAAAAACACAATTGCAAAAGAGACCCAAACAACCGCAATGAGTAAGTCTATTGGCCATTCAAGCTCAGCATATTCTTTACTTTGCGTAAATCCTAAAGGCAACGAAATGGCAGCTGCAACAATCACAATCTGCCATCCCCAAAAGGTAAATGCAGCGAGTTTAGGAAGAAATAAGCTTACTTGGCTGGTTCGTTGCACGACATAATATGCTGTTGCAAATAATGTACACCCTCCAAAAGCAAAGATAACTGCATTAGTATGTAATGGACGTAAACGGCCAAAACTTGTCCATGGCAAACCAAGATTAAGCTCAGGCCAAACAAGTTGGGCGGCAATAATCACTCCAACCAACATCCCCACGACGCCCCAAACGACCGCCATTATAGAAAACTGCCTTACAGCAGTATCGTTATAAGTTAACGACGCACTTCCCAAAGTTTGCATTTTTTTTACCCCTTTACTGAAATTTCTACCATGATTATCCTTTTAAAGCCAAGCTTGCGATTTGATACAAGTCAATCTTCATGCAATATACGCTCACCTTCATCTTCAATATCTTCAAACTGACCAGAGTTGATGGCCCACCATAAGCCACCCAAAATGATTAAAACCAAAATAACTGACAATGGGATGAGTAAGAAAAGTATATCCATATTAAACTGCCAAACCTTTAATTGTATCAAGCTTTGCCAGGCGTGCTGCATTTAAGATAACAAACAAGGAACTTAGCGCCATTCCCAAACCAGCTAACCAAGCTGGTAAATAACCCGCCACCGCTAATGGCACACAAATAGCATTATAGCTAGCTGCCCATATCAGATTTTGCCTTACAATCTTCATCGTCTGTTTAGCCTGCGCCAATAAATAAGGCACCATGGCAAGTTGCCCCTGCATGATCACAAAATCAGATTGCGATTGCGCCAGCGGAACTGCTTGGCCCATTGCAACAGAAACATGCGCGCTAGCTAATACCGGCCCATCATTGAGACCATCACCAACCATCAGCACTTTTCGCCCTAGCCTTTTCAATTCTTGAATATGATTCAATTTATCTTGTGGCGTACAATCGCCATATACATCTTTAATTCCTACTGCATCCGCAACACGTTGCACCGCAGTTAACTTATCGCCTGATAATACTTCAACACGTATATGCTTTTGTGTGACTTCACTCACTGAAAAAGCTGCATCGTCTTTAATCGATTCTAATACTTCAAAACTAGCTAACCAAGTTTTATCCGAAATCAAATGGACTATTGAATTTTTTCTATTGCCATTATCTGACTTCTGTAAGCCACAAAATCTGCTACTACCAAACTTGAGCTTGCCAAATGCAGAGTCTGCCAACAAGCCAGCACCTGATACTTCTTGCACGTTGGTGACGATAGCAGATCCCTCTATGGTCGATGCTGCTTCAACAATTGCTCTAGAAACCGGATGCAATGAATGCTTTGCCATTGCGCTAGCCAACTGTAGTGCTTGCGTTTCTGTAATTCTCTTATCAGTAGCAACAGCACTCACCACCATTCGATCCAGCGTTAAAGTGCCTGTTTTATCAAATACAATCGTATCAACATTCGTTAGTGCTTCCAGTGCTTGCATCCTGCGCACCAGAATGCCAGAGCGCGCTAGCTTACCTGACATAGTAAGCATTGCCGCAGGCGTTGCCAAAGATAACGCACAAGGACAGGTCACAATCAATACAGCAACAGCTGTCATCAATGCACGGCTAGGATCAACATGCCATAAATAAAATGCAGTGCCTGCTGCTGCCAATAAAACCAATATCAAAAATGGCTGTGCAATGCGATCCGCTAAAATTGCCAGTCTTGGTTTATCAATCGATGCACGCTCCATCAAAGCAACAATTTGCGCATAACGCGTTGTTTCACCGACTTTTTCAATCTCCACTTCGACTGCTGCACTCAAATTATGGCTACCTGCAATTACCTCTGCACCGAGTCTTTTCAATACCGGCCGTGACTCGCCAGTCAATAATGATTCGTCTGCGTTCGTTTCACCTGAGGTTATCCTGCCGTCAGCAGGAAACGCCTCTCCTGGCAGCACCCGCACAACATCCCCAAGCTTCAATCGTCTCACAGCGATGCGCTCAAATTGCCCATCTACATTTTTACGGGCAATCGTGCTTGGCAAACGTCGCATCAATACATCCAAGGCACCCGCTGTTTTATCGCGCATACGCAGCTCAATCCAACGGCCTGTAAGCAGGAAAAACACCAACATTGTTAGTGAGTCAAAATAGACCTCTGAACCCCACCAACCGCTTGGATCGAAAGTCGCTGCAGAGCTCACTAAAAAGGCAATGACAATACCCAATGAAACCGGCAAGTCCATACTGATCTGGCGTTGTCTGATGTCATTAAATGCACTTTTGAAGAAAGGACCACTCGAGAAAAACATAACGGGGAGTGTCAAGACCCAAGATGCCCAACGTAATAAATTAAGCGTATCTGGCGCCATCTCACCAGGTTGGGCATAGTATGTCGGCATGGTGTACATCATCACCTGCATCATGCAAAAACCTGCCACCAGCAGACGCCAAAGCATACGTCTTTGATTCTTACGGCGATTATCTCGCAGCAATGCATCCGCTGCAGGAAGTGCGTGATAGCCCGCTTTATTAATTGCATGCATCCATACGGAGGGCTTAATCTGGCTGGCAGACCAAACAAGTCTAGCGCGACCCGTTGTTGCATTAACGTCTACGCTCATAACCCCAGGCAAATCCTTAACTGCTTTTTCAACATTGAGACCGCATGCTGCACAATGCATGCCTTCAATTACTAAATGTGACTCCCAAGTTTGTTGCTCAACTAATTTACTAAAAGCAGACCACTCATCTGGCTCATCCAACGCAATTAACGCATCTCTAGCTTCATCATGACTGACTTCATCGTTGACATGTTTTAGACTGACGGTTTGCATAGCCTTACTATCATAGTCCTCAAAATGGATTTTGGCATCAAAAAATATCATTCGTAGCCAGATACTAAAAGATTAATCCTATAGCAGTATTGACTTACATCAACGATATTTACTTAGATATTGACAGCAACACTGTAGAAAACATTCTACTTTTTTCATTATTTTTTTGATCTAGCACAAATCAGAACATCATCGTTCCTATATGCTGCTCATTACCATCATTTCAGGAGTCAATCGCTTGTTGGATGTATTAATTGTTGGGGCTGGTCCTGCCGGACTGAGCCTAGCGAAGCTTTTGTCTAGTCAAGGTTACACCATAGGCATACTTGAACGCCAACCATTAGATGCTTTGGCAAACCCTCTGGATGATGGAAGAGAAATAGCACTCACACAGCATTCTTTTACATTACTCAATCAAATGGGCGTTACCCATTACTTTAAGCCCGACGAGTATTCAGCATTACACGCAGCCAAGGTTCTGAATGGAAAATCTCAAAACCCACTATATTTTGCACCATCATCTGAACAAAACAATTTAGGCACAATGGTCTCTAATCACACAATTCGCAGAGGCCTATTTCAGGTTGTTAAAGACCAAGCTAATGTAAACATAATAACTGAAAGTAGTCTTTTGGATGCTCAGCAGCATTCAAATCACTTAACCATAACAACTTCTGCTGGCGTTGAAATTAAGACGCGCTTACTTGTCGCGGCTGATAGCCGATTTTCAAATACGAGGAGACAGATGGGCATAGGCGCAACAATGACCGACTTTGGCAGAAGTATGCTAGTTTGTCGTATGGCGCATACCATGCCCCATCATCATATTGCATACGAAATCTTCGATTATGAACAGACACTGGCATTATTGCCATTAGCAAATAACTGCTCCTCCGTCGTTCTCACACTGCCAACACCAGAAATAGAAAAGCTACTTCATTTAGATATTCAAGATTTCACGGCTGATATACACGAACGTCTGAATGGTAGAATAGGCGACATATCACTCGTTAGCAATCGCTTTGCTTACCCTCTTGTTGCTACTTATGCAAAACAATTTGTAGGTAACAGATTTGCACTCATCGGCGATGCTGCTGTTGGCATGCATCCAGTTACAGCACATGGGTTCAATCTTGGCTTACTAGGAGCCGAAACGCTTACTATACAAGTTAGCTTAACTAATGATATCGGCAATGCATCTAGGTTAGCCCAATATGAAAGAATACATAGACGGGCTACCTTGCCATTATTCTTGACCACTAATGCAATTGCTAAACTATATGCAGATGACAGAATAGCCGCACGCTTTATACGGAATGCTGGCTTGCGACTTGCGAATGATTTCACCCCACTGAAAAGAAAATTAGTCCGTCAGCTTATGCACGCTTAAATACATCATCTACAATTAGCGCCAAGCCATGATCAAGGTCGACTTCTGGCTGCCAGTTTGTATGTTTCTGAATTTTTGCATTGTCGAGAATGTTCACTTTTACATCAAACGGCCGCTCAGGCAAATGATTAACTTTTAATGAAGTATTGTATTTCTTTAATATGCGATTTAATTTTTTAATGATATCAAGATTAGAGTATCCAACACCGGTGCTAATATTGTAAGCATCAGAAAGCCTACCTTTGGTTAAGACGTCCACGATTCCGCGTGCAAGATCTGTAACATAAAGATAATCCCTTACCGTGCCTGCTTCACCAAAAATGTTGATCGGCTTATTTAATTTCGCACATGCAACAGCCGTTGCGATAAAACCTTGCCCGGCGAATGGAACTTGACCTACACCATAAGCATTTGTTGGACGAACAACGACAAACTTTAACCCATGCAGGACACCATAGAGAAACGCATAATTCTCTAAAGTAAGCTTCGTTAACCCATAAGAAGAAATTGGCCGCTTATTCATGGTCTCTTTGGTTTTATCATAAACCTGTTCACCGTATACAGTACCTCCAGAGGAAACCAATACCAGCTTTTTCCCTCTTTTGGCAATTTCAATGAATAGCTGTACCGAAGGATAAAGATTTTCTTTCAAATCAGCCAATGGATCATCGTATGATGTATTGGGTACTGTGGCATAAGCCAAAAGCACGATTTCATCATGTGTCTCAATCAAAGGGGCGATAAAATCTAATGTACCAAAATCACCTTGAATATAATTAACTGACGGATCGACATCCTGTTTTTTTAATGCAGAACGTCCAACAATAGTTACTTCCCTTCCTGTTTGCTTTAAATACGGGACCATATGAGAGCCAATGAATCCAGCGCCGCCAATTAGTAATGTTTTTTGTGATTCAGACATGTAACTCTAATACTAAGTCAAGGAAAAATAACTATACCTAATCGTTAAACAAATAACATCATTCTCGACCATAAAAAGTATCTATTTATGTTAACTTTCGTTAAACAAGGAAATCTAGCTGTGTGAGCACATCTTTTTCCTCATGTTCTTTTTCTAAACCGCTTAAGCTTAAACCGATTAAGCGAACAGGCTTTTTACCTGCGTCTGTACGCATTAACAATACAGGAATCCATTGCCTTAAGACTGGCATATCTACAACTTTTTCCAGTGATTGTGCTCTGGTAACTTGATGAAAATCCGCGTATTTCACTTTTATGGTGATCGTCTTCGCTTGCAGTTTATGTTCACCTAGGTTAGCAAGTACTTGGTCTGCCAAACCATTAAGCTTTTCAATTAATAGATCAACTGACAAAATATCTTCGGCAAAAGTAGTTTCTTTACCTAGCGATTTACGGATACGCACACTTTTCACAGGCCTATCATCGATTGCTCTGGCTATGTTGTAGTAATATTGACCAGACTTCCCAAATCTCTCCACAAGTTGTGCCAATGTTTTTTTCCGTAAATCTGCACCTGTTAATATTCCCAGTTTTTGCATTTTGGCCTCAGTAGCTGGTCCAATGCCATGAAACTTGCCTATCGGTAAAGTTGCGACAAATTCCATTCCTTGATCAGGCTGAATCACCGTTAAACCATCAGGCTTATCTATATCTGATGCAATTTTCGCTAAAAACTTGTTATACGAGACGCCCGCTGATGCCGTTAACTGTGTACGTTCTAATATTTCGCGCTTAATAGCTTCAGCAATACGGGTAGCAGAACCATTAAAGTCTTGGGTGTAGCTGACATCTAAATAAGCTTCATCTAAAGAAAGCGGCTCAACTTGTGACGCATATTTCCAAAAAATCTCTCTAATCTGATTTGAAACTTCACGGTAGGCATCAAATCTTGGCGGCACAAAGGTAGCTGTAGGACATAATCGATAAGCGCGGGAACATGGCATGGCAGAGTGGATGCCAAACTTTCTTGCCTCATAACTACATGCAGCTACTACACCACGCCCTGTTGGTTGTCCACCGACAATCAGTGGTTTGCCTCTAAAAGCGGGTTCATCTCGTTGTTCTACAGATGCAAAAAACGCATCCATATCGACGTGTATTATTTTACGTTGCTTGGCCATTAATAACCATTTTACCTCTACAATACCCATGTGATTAGAACAAAAGCTGTCTATCTTATTTCTTTACTCATGCCAGGCATGCTAGTCGCTGCTACAGGCGTAGGAGCTGGAGACCTTGCAACAGCAAGTTTTACTGGCAACCAGTTAGGACTCAGCATTCTTTGGGCTGTGGTAGTTGGTGGTTTATTAAAATTTACATTAACTGAAGGTCTTGCCCGATGGCAGCTTGTTACAGGCAAAACATTGATAGAAGGTGTAGCGACACACTTTCGATTTGCTGGTTGGTTGTTTCTTCCTTATCTTTTAGTATGGTCTTTTTTCGTTGCATCTGCTCTCATGAGCGCTTGCGGCGTAACATTGCATGCAATATTGCCCTTATTTGACAACTCGACTGACAAAGTAATCTACGCTATTTTTTCAAGCATTGCAGGATATGCACTGGTCTTGGTTGGGGGATTCAGGCTATTTGAAAAAGTAATGACAGTTTGTATCGGCATCATGTTCATCACTGTTCTGATTACTGCACTATTACTTTGGCCAAGCACATCAGCAGTACTTTCTGGATTATTCATCCCCTCCATTCCAGATATGCAAGGCAATGGTATTACTTGGACCATTGCCTTAATTGGTGGTGTTGGCGGCACAGTGACTGTCCTGTGTTATGGTTATTGGATTCGAGAGCGGGGCAGAACAACTGCAAAATCAATCAAAACCTGCCGCATTGATTTAGCAGCAGGGTATTTGATGACCATACTATTTGGACTTGCCATGGTGATTATTGGCAATACGATTGAAATCGAAGGTCATGGTGCTGGACTATTAGTCTCATTGGCAGATAGTTTAGAAAAACCTTTAGGGTCTACAGGGCGCTGGCTATTTTTGATTGGTGCCTTTTGTGCAACATTTAGTAGTCTATTAGGCGTATGGCAAGCAACGCCTTATCTATTTGCAGATAGTTGGCAGTTGTTTTTTGCGAAAAATAGCAAGCCATCTCATCCGATTATTTTTTCTAAAGCTTATCGTTATTATCTATTAGCACTTACATTTATCCCCATGCTTGGTTTGTTTATGCAGTTCAAAGAAGCGCAAAAGCTTTATGCTGTGGTGGGAGCGCTATTCATTCCGTTGCTTGCGCTCACGTTACTTTTCATGAATAGTAGAAAAAAATGGCTTGGTCACCATTACAATAGTATGACAACCAATCTTTCGCTAATTGTCACATTATCATTCTTTCTAATCATGGCATACCTACAGTGGCGCAATATCTAGTGGGATAAAATATCACCATCAACTATTTGAAACACGGCACAATCAATTAACATCATTGGGGAATTTATGCGTACGTTAGGTAATATTTTCTGGTTTATTTTAGGTGGTTTTTTAATGGGACTTGGGTGGTGGCTGGCAGGTCTAATTGCATTACTAACTATCATCGGTATCCCATGGGCGAAAGCATGCTTTGTGATTGGTCAGTTCTCCTTTTTCCCATTTGGTAAAAAAGCAGTTGCTAGGGATGATATATCAATGCAAAAAGATATTGGGACAGGTTTACTGGGCATGATTGGTAATGTCATCTGGTTTATATTAGCAGGCTGGTGGCTAGCGATTGGTCATGTAATATCTGCACTCGTTTGTTTTGTGACAATTATCGGCATTCCGTTTGGCTTACAGCATTTAAAGCTGGCTGGCATTGCCATATTCCCGATAGGGAAAGCGATTATAGAAATACAGTGAAATGAAAAAACCAGCCTGAGCTGGTTCTAAATCTTTCAAATTTGCTAGCTATCAAAGACTGCCGATTCGCGCTCTTTTGCTTCCGATACAATCCTTCTCTTAGTTGTATTATCTAAATCCCACCAATCTTGTATTTCATCTGTTCTACGAAAGCAGCCTTGGCAAAGGCCACTAACATCATCAATAACACAAACACCAATACAAGGTGACTG
>JBFIDU010000013.1:0-14951 GCA_041603755.1 Methylophilaceae bacterium | reverse complement strand
TGTCATACCTGAAGTATTTTTCTTATATATTGGTATTGCTGGCGGCATGTTGTTGCTTAGCCTGCACCCACAAACTGGTTGTAGCTTAGACAACCTTAAAAAATAATCTTTCGGCAAATAAAAAAAGCGGCAGTTGCCGCTTTTTTTATTCCCACTCTAATGCAGGATAAAGCATATTCACATTACGTCGATTAGCGACATCAAATAAAACCCAGTTATCTCTTTCACTAGCAGCAGCTGTTTTCATGGTCGCTTCTAAGCCTACATCATTTTCAATAGCAGCTCTAATATCGTTAAGTAATAGATTTAAATAACGTAACTCGTTATTGATTGCAGTAATCCAATCTTTCGTTTCAGGGCCATGGCCAGGTACAACCTGTTTGACTAACTTATGCGTTTTTAACGCATCTAAGACACTGATGAGTCCTTTAATATCTCCTTCTATGACTGGCGTACGCTCAATAAACAATAAATCTCCTGCAAAGAGCGTCTCTGTTTTTGAGTCAATAACGGTAATGTCAGTGTTAGTGTGCGCATTTGGATAAGCATGCAGAGTTAACGTACGTCCACCTAAATCAAGCACCATACTATCCTTTACTAGTACTGTTGGTATAACTATCTCACTCCCTTTGGCATCTTCACCCAAATATTGCTCATTTAGCTTTTGATAGGCCTCTGCTCGCAATTGCATCGCTTCAGCTAATTTTTCATGCCCTACGAATGTGGGCTTATCTGCTACAAATGCAGCATTACCAAATATATGATCTGGATGCACATGGGTATTAATGACATACAAAATAGGTAAACTTGTTATGTTACGAATCGCAGCAAGCACAGCTTGACCAACTTTTAAACTACCGCCTGTGTCTATAACAGCAACGCCTTTATTACCAATCACAACACTGATATTACAGATATCACCTTGATAACCTGTATCAATATCTAAATGTTCTCCATGATGCACATAGACGCCATCCCCAATATCATTCAGGAAGCCTTTGCTCGTTAATACCTCACCATTAGCACAACTGCTGAGGAGTAACAAAATCATTATTTGTAATAATCCACGCATCATTCATCTCTTTTCAGTTTTAACGGTTAGAATACTACTGCTAAAGTGAACAATAATGTAGTGATCATTGTCACACAAAACAATAACACTGGTTTACTTTATAATAATGATGAAACCACTGATGGGGGGATACATGAATAATCGCTACACAAAAGTTGCCATTATCTTACATTGGCTTATTGCATTAGGTATTTTCGGCATGCTAGCACTGGGTTGGTTTATGACAGACCTCCCACGTGAAGCGCCAAAACAGCTCTCTTATGATTTGTTTAATTGGGGCATCTACACCTGGCAATTAACCGAAGAAGCATCGCCAAGAACTTTTTACTTTAACTTACACAAATCAATTGGCATTACCTTACTTGCACTGATCATTATTCGTATTGTTTGGAGAATAGGTCACAAGCCACCTGCACCTCTGGCATCACACAAGCCATGGGAAATTAAACTAGCGACTGGTACGCACCATCTTATGTATATTCTATTAATCGCTATTCCTGCCAGCGGACTGATCATGTCAATTGCTAGCAAATACGGTGTAAAGTGGTTTGGCTTAGATTTTATTGCTGGTATTGATAGCAAACCATTACGTGAAATTTTTCACGAAGTACATGAAATAGCAGGTCTACTTTTGGTGTTATTACTAATCTTACATATTGCCGGGGCATTAAAGCATAAATTCATCGATAAAGATGAGACAATCAAACGGATGCTTCCTTAAAACAAAAAAGCTCCCTATGGAGCTTTTTTAATACCACTCACAGTTTTAACTAAAGCGCATTAAAAACGCTTTTTTCTGGGTGTATAATTATTGCTACCAGCCTCAATGTGTCTAAATGTAATACGACCATTATTGATATCATAAGGTGATAGTTCTAAAGTAACATTGTCGCCTGCCAAAATACGAATGTGGTTTTTTTTCATTTTACCACCCGCATAAGCAATTAATTCGTGATCATTTTCTAGCGTTACACGATAACGTGAATCAGGTAATACTTCAGTTACTACACCATTCATTTCAATAAGTTCTTCTTTAGCCAAATATAATCTCCATCGTTAATAATTAGTTTACTACTTCAATAACGCACGCAGTATAGGCTTAGAAGACACGTTTAGCAACAAAAACACCAAAAAATGCGTTTTTTTTGTGTTTTTCTTGCAAAAATATGTATTTTGCTCTTGTTTTTCTCTCAATTAGCGTGTACAAAGCGTACTAAGGCGTTGGATTTTTCAATTTTAAGTCAGTAAGGCATTAGATTTTAAAACCCAAGTTTTCAGGGTGCCTCCCTATTTAAAGTATGAAAGATATAAAAGATGGCAACAGGAACAGTAAAATGGTTTAATGATTCAAAAGGTTTTGGGTTTATTACTCCAGATGAAGGCGGTGACGATTTATTTGCTCACTTTTCAGCAATCGTTGATACAGGTTACAAAAGTTTGAAAGAAAACGAAAAAGTAACATTCGACGTTACTGATGGTCCAAAAGGTAAACAAGCTTCTAATATTCAAAAAGCTTAGTTACTACTAAACCTGAGGCTTAAAAACCTCGACTGAAATGGTCCTTTTATAGGGCCATTTTTTTATGGCTGAAGCAATCACAAAGACGGTATAGGATGATCGACTGGCTCTTTGAAAGCCACTAAAAAGGCATTAACACATTGCTTGAAGGCTAGTCTGCACTGAAACTTACCAATAAAATCAATATTTACTAAACATGATACTGTAGACTATGTTTACGTACAGCTTCTAAAAATGCAGCAGCGTTTTCAGGGGGGGTCCATTGGGTAATGCCATGACCTAAATTAAATACATGACCATGGCCATGACCATAGCTAGCCAAAATATTGACTACTTCCTTTTCTATTGCCTCTGGTGTAGACAGCAATACGGCAGGATCAAGGTTTCCCTGCAGCGCTACGGCATCACCAACACGCGCACGAGCCTGACCTATATCAATCGTCCAATCAAGACCAAGCGCATCAGCACCCACTTCAGCTTGTGCTTCTAACCATAACCCACCACCTTTGGTAAACATGATACAAGGAACTTCTCGATTGTCAGATGACTTAATGAGCCCTGCGATAATTTTTTTCATATAGCTTAATGAGAATTCAATATAAGCATGATGAGATAAAGCGCCTCCCCATGAATCAAATATCATGACAGCTTGCGCACCTGCTTCAATTTGTGCATTTAAATATTGCGTCACAGTCTGCGCTGTTATGTCTAATATATGATGTAACAAATCGGGCCGTGAGTAGGCCATTTTCTTTGTTGTTAAAAAGTCAGTGCCGCCTTTACCTTCAACCATATAAGTTGCTAAGGTCCATGGACTGCCTGCAAAGCCAATCAGAGGGACTCGACCATTTAACGCCTTACGAATGCTAGCAACTGCATTGAATACGTACTGCAAATCTTGCATGTCTGGCACTGATAGTCTCTTAATATCAGCTTCTTCTTGTAGTGTGCGGGCAAACCGTGGTCCTTCACCAGCTTCAAAAGTTAAACCCAAACCCATTGCATCAGGAATGGTCAAGATATCTGAAAACAGAATCGCCGCATCTAATAAAGGATAGCGATCTAGCGGTTGTAACGTGACATCCGTTGCAAACTGTGCATTTCGGCATAGATCCATAAAACTACCTGCATCTTGACGCGTTGCCTTGTACTCTGGCAGGTAGCGACCAGCTTGTCGCATCATCCATACTGGCGTGTAGTCTGTAGATTGACGCTTGAGCGCTTTTAGGAATTGCTCATTTTGAAGTGTTTGCATAATTTGCTCTTTTCAAAAAATTGGGGATACAAGCAGTATCCCCATTATAGTATTGCAACTATCGTTGACTAACGCGGCAACACTGAAGTACCCATTAAAAACTCATCTACTGATTTGGCACACTGACGTCCTTCACGAATGGCCCAAACCACTAGTGACTGACCTCGACGCATATCTCCAGCAGCAAAGACCTTATCAACATTGGTTTTGTAACAGCCTTCACCGTCTGTCGTTGCTTTTGCATTGTTGCGGTTATCTTTTTCAATACCAAAAGCATCTAGCACATTTTGCATGGGTGATACAAAGCCCATTGCCAATAAGACTAGGTCGGCTTTGATTGTGAACTCTGAACCAGGCACTTCTTTCATTTCACGGCCTTGCCACTCTAATCGGACTGCTTTAAGTCCTGTAACTTTACCATTTTCACCAATCAGTTCTTTTGTCGCAACGGACCAGTCACGCTCTGCACCTTCCTCATGCGAGCTGGAAGTACGCATTTTGAGTGGCCAGTTGGGCCAAGTGAGTGCGCGATTTTCTTCCTCAGGTGGTTGCGGCATTAATTCAAACTGTGTAATTTTTGCTGCGCCATGACGGTTTGATGTACCAACACAATCTGAGCCTGTATCACCGCCACCAATGACTACTACATGTTTTCCAGTTGCTTTAATTTGATTGGGTACTTGATCACCAGCAACAGCTTTATTATTAGGTGTTAGAAAGTCCATTGCAAAATGAACACCATCTAATTCACGCCCTGGCACTAGTAAATCACGTGGTTGTTCAGCACCGCCAGCCAACACAACTGCATCATATTCTTTTAACACATCTTCGGCTTTTACATTCTCGCCAACGTATTGATTGACTTTAAACGTGACGCCTTCTGCCTCCATCTGCGCCATACGTCGGTCAATATGTGTTTTTTCTAATTTGAAATCTGGAATACCATAACGCAGTAATCCGCCGATACGGTCGTTTTTCTCTAAAACAGTGACGCTGTGTCCAGCGCGCGCCAATTGCTGAGCAGCAGCTAAACCAGCTGGACCTGAACCCACGATAGCTATTTTTTTACCCGTTTTATCTGGATTAATGTGCGGTTTAACCCAATCATTTTCCCAAGCTTTATCAATTATGGCATGCTCGATCGATTTGATACCGACTGCATCATCGTTAATATTTAAGGTACAAGCTGCTTCACATGGTGCCGGGCAGATACGTCCAGTAAATTCAGGAAAGTTATTGGTTGAATGTAATACATCTATCGCCTGACGCCAATCTTGGGTATACACCAAATCATTAAAGTCTGGAATGATGTTATTAACAGGACATCCATTGGTGCAAAATGGAATACCACAGTCCATACAGCGAGCGCCTTGCACTTTAGCTTCATCATCACTTAAATGCAGTACAAATTCTTTATAGTTTTTGACGCGATCCTGAACAGGCAGATTTGCCTCATAAAGTCGTTCAAACTCTTTAAATCCAGTCACTTTACCCATTTTATGCTGCTTCCTTACTTGATATTGCAGCTAACTCTGTTAGTGCACGTTTATATTCATTAGGCATCACTTTTACAAATTTATCGCGGCTTGTATCCCAGTTAGCTAAAATTTCTTTCGCGCGTGGGCTTCCAGTAAATTTAGCATGGTTTTCAATTAACCCTTTTAAGATGACCTCATCAGGTTGATTTAAGTGCATTACTTTACCAATATCAGCGTCAGCTGGTGCCACTTTTTCAAGTGTAACCATACTCAAATTACAGCGCTTATCAAACATGCCATCGACATCGTAGATATAGGCCACACCACCACTCATACCTGCTGCAAAGTTTTGACCAGTTAAACCAAGTACAACAACTGTACCGCCAGTCATGTATTCACAGCCATGATTACCTACGCCTTCAACTACAGAAGATGCACCTGAATTGCGAACACAGAAACGCTCACCTGCCACACCACTAAAGTAAGTTTCACCCGTTGTAGCACCATACATAACTGTATTACCGACAATGATGTTTTCATGTGACACACCACGGAATAATGGCGATGGTTTAATGATGATACGACCACCACATAAACCTTTACCGACATAATCATTACCTTCACCCGTTAAGGTAAATGTAATGCCTTTCGCTAAAAATGCTGCAAAGCTTTGCCCAGATGTTCCAGTAAAATTAACCTGGATAGTATCGTTAGGTAGACCTTCATTACCATATCGAGTTGCTATCTCATGTGACAGCATAGTACCAACCGTACGATTGGTATTCACAATTGGAGAGTCAATTACAACCTTTTTACCATGCTCAATTGCTTCTTTTGCTTTGGCAATCAATGTATTGTCTAGCGCTTTGTCTAGTGCATGATATTGCTCTTCTATGTTGTAGCGCGCCACTGATGCAGGCATTTCTGGCAAATGTAAAATTTTCTCAAAATTTAAGCCATTAATTTTCCAATGGTCGATGCCAGCTTGCATATCCAGTAAATCTGCACGACCAATAATGTCATCAAATTTTGCAATGCCCATACTTGCCATCAATTCTCGTATTTCTTCCGCTACAAAGAAGAAGAAGTTCACGACATGCTCTGGTTGACCTGTAAATTTTTTACGTAGTTCTGGGTCTTGTGTTGCAACACCTACTGGGCAAGTATTTAAATGACATTTACGCATCATGATGCAACCCTCTACCACAAGTGGTGCAGTTGCAAAACCAAATTCATCTGCCCCTAGCAATGCGCCAATGACAACATCACGACCAGTCTTCATTTGACCATCTACCTGCACGACTACACGCCCACGTAGCTGATTGAGCACCAACGTTTGCTGTGTTTCGGCAAGCCCTAGCTCCCATGGCGTACCAGCATGTTTGACGGATGACAAAGGTGATGCGCCCGTCCCGCCATCATGACCAGCGATAACAATGTGATCTGATTTGGCTTTCGCTACACCCGCGGCAACAGTACCTACACCAGTTTCTGACACCAGTTTCACTGATATTGAAGCCTTTGGATTCGCATTTTTTAAGTCATGGATTAGCTGCGCTAAATCTTCGATAGAATAAATATCATGATGTGGTGGTGGTGAAATCAAGCCGACACCTGGCACACTAAAACGAAGTTTAGCAATATACTGACTGACCTTGTGCCCTGGTAGCTGACCACCTTCACCCGGTTTTGCGCCTTGAGCCATTTTAATTTGAATCTGATCAGCGTTTGATAAATACTCTGCTGTAACCCCAAAGCGGCCACTTGCTACCTGTTTAATTCTTGAACGCATTGAATCACCAGATTTCAATGGAATATCTGATTCAATAAATTCTTTCCCAAACACTGCAGACATACTGGTATCAGATGCAACGGGAATAAAACGTTTTTTATCCTCACCACCTTCACCAGTATTGGATTTTCCACCGATACGATTCATTGCTATTGCAAGTGTGGCATGTGCCTCGGTTGATATTGAGCCTAAAGACATAGCACCTGTGGCAAAGCGTTTAACAATTTCCTTTGCTGGTTCAACTTGTTCCAATGGAATAGGATTTTTTGCCTTTTTAATTTCAAATAAACCCCTTAAAGTCATATGACGACGGGATTGATTATTAATTAATTCAGCATATTCTTTATACGTTTCATATTGATTAGCTCTTGTTGCGTGCTGTAATTTGGCAATAGAGCTCGGTGTCCACATATGTTCTTCACCACGAATTCTGAATGCGTACTCACCACCAGCATCCAATGCATTCTCCAACACGGGATCATTACCGAAAGCAGCTTGATGCAAGCGCAGAGCTTCCTCAGCAACTTCTTCTAAACCGATACCCTCGATTTTTGATTCAGTTCCAGTAAAGTACTCATCAACAAACTGCGAATTGAGGCCAATGGCTTCAAAAATATGTGCACCGCAATAGGATTGGTAAGTAGAGATACCCATTTTAGACATCACTTTGTAGAGACCCTTGCCAATAGCTTTAATGAATTTTTGCTTAGCCTCTTGTGCGTTATCTGTCATGCCCTCGACTGTTTTGTATACTAACCAAGGGAACACAGCTTCAGCACCATATCCTGCCAATAAGGCAAAGTGATGCACCTCTCTTGCAGAACCTGTTGAAACAACTAGTCCTGTTTTGGTTCTTAACCCTGTTCTGACCAGATGCATATGTACAGCCGAGCATGCGAGCAATGCTGGTATAGCAACTTGGTTTTTGTCCAGTGTTAAGTCATCCAACACGATAATATTGTAGCCATCCCTAACTGATTGCTCGGCTTTGGCACAAATATCCGTCAATGCTATGTTCATGCCAGCAGTGCCAGTCGCTGCTGGATAACAAATATCAATCGCTTTTGATGTGTAAGCACCTTTAGTCACTGCATTGATATTGAGTATTTTGGCATACGCTTCTTCGCTCAATACTGGTTGACTGCCCTCTAATCTGATTGGTGGATTAGTATCATTTACCGCCAATAAATTAGGTTTCGGTCCAACAAAGGTTACTAACGACATTACCATTTCTTCGCGGATAGGATCAATTGGTGGGTTTGTCACCTGTGCAAATAGTTGCTTGAAGTAGTTATATAGTACTTTCGGTTTATTAGATAATACTGGCAAAGCTGCATCATTGCCCATTGAGCCTGCAGCTTCTTGACCCGTTTTAATCATTGGCTCAAGAATAAATTTAATATCTTCCTGCGTGTAGCCAAAAGCTTGCTGCGTATCAAGTAAACTCTCATTTAACTCAATAGTCTTTTTCACTTCTGGCAAGCGATCAATATGATAACTTGTTTGATCAATCCACTGTCTGTATGGCTTAGCAGTTGCCAGCTTACTCTTAACCTCTTCATCATCAATGATACGGCCTTGCTCCATATCAATCATGAGCATCTTGCCTGGTTGTAAGCGCCATTTCTTGATAATTTTTTCTTCTGGGAAAGTAATTACACCCATTTCTGATGCCATCATAACAATATCGTCTTCTGTCACCAAATAACGTGCTGGTCGCAAACCATTACGGTCTAATGTTGCGCCAATTGTTTTACCATCTGTAAAAGCAACGGCTGCTGGACCATCCCACGGCTCCATAATCGCTGCGTGATATTCGTAAAATGCACGCCTGTCCTCTGACATGAGCGGATTATTATTCCATGCTTCTGGAATCATCATCATCATGGCATGTGGTACGCTATAACCACCAGCAACCAGCAATTCAAGACAATTATCAAAACAAGCAGAATCTGAACGACCTGAAACAATTAGCGGCCAAACCTTCTCTAAATCATCTCCAAGCAATTCGGAACGCATGGCTGCATGTCGTGCAGTCATCCAGTTTACATTGCCCTGTACAGTGTTAATTTCACCGTTATGTGCAATCATCCGGAATGGATGCGCTAAATGCCAAGATGGGAATGTATTGGTTGAGAAACGTTGATGAACCAATGCTAATGCTGAAACTACGCGCTCATCTACCAAATCTTTGTAGTAAACACCTACTTCATTAGCCAACAACATCCCTTTATAGACGATTGTTCGGCATGACAAAGATGGCACGTAAAAATAGGCGTTATCTTGTAATTCTAGGCTGCGAACTGCATGTTCAATCCGTTTGCGCATGACAAAACATTTGCGCTCGAATTCTTGCTCATCATCAAAAGTACTCCCGATGAATACTTGACGCATTCTAGGCTCAACATCACGCGCTGCCTGAGCGATATTGCTGTTATCAACTGGCACATCGCGCCAGCCTAGAAGCACTTGCTCTTCTTCACGAATGATGTTTTCGATAATCCCTTCGCATTGCGCTCTGTTACTCGATACTTGCGGCAGGAATAGATTGCCAACGGCATATTTTCCTTGCTTTGGAAGCTTAATGTTTAGTTTAGCTGCTTCTTCACGCATGAAGGTATCTGGGATTTGCATCAGCAAACCAGCACCATCGCCTAGCTTTGGATCATATCCTGTAGCACCACGGTGGGTTAAGTTAGTCAGTAATTGCAAACCTTGCCGTACTATCTCATGGCTTTTTTTGCCTTTGATGTGGGCAACAAAGCCAACACCACAGGCATCGTGCTCATTCTTTGGATTATACAAACCCTGTTTCGCTGGTGCTGAGCCAGTTAATTGCACATTATGCGGATTAATTGATTTATCTGTATTCATGACCATACTCTTAAGCATTACTAAACATTTAGCGGAACCTTAAATAATACCGTTAAAAACACCTGCTATCAATCAGGCAAGGCAATATTTTGGTGCTATTTTACTTCCAACGTTTTCTGAAAAGCCTTCTCTGCGGCTACTATTGTTGCCGTGATATCTGCGTCCGTATGGGCAGCGGAGACAAATCCAGCCTCAAAAGCGGAAGGTCCTAGATAGATACCATTATCCAACATGCTATGAAAAAAGGTATTAAATGCAATTTTATCAGAAGCCATGACATCTTCAAATGAGCTTGGACACGTTTCACTAAAGTATAGACCAAACATTCCACCTACACTTTGGGCACTAAATTTAACATTTAGTTTCTTTGCTGCATCCATCAAACCATTAACAAGCTTTGTTGTTTGTAGCGATAACTTTTTGTAGAAATCTGGTGCCTGAATCAACTCTAATGTTTTAAGACCTGCTGTTACCGCAACTGGGTTACCTGACAGCGTACCAGCTTGATATACCTTTCCTAATGGTGCCAGTCCCGACATGATGTCTTTGCGTCCACCAAAAGCGCCAACGGGCAAACCACCACCAATCACTTTACCCAAAGTCGTCATGTCTGGTTTGATATTAAATAAGGCTTGCGCACCGCCTAAATGCACTCGAAAACCAGTCATCACTTCATCAAATATTAAAATAGCGCCATATTGTGTACACAAAGCACGCAATGTTTTAAGAAATACTTCGGTTGGTTTTACCAAATTCATATTACCAACGACTGGTTCTAGGATGACACAGGCGATTTCATCGCCAGATTTTTTAAATAATGCTTCTAATTGCTCAACATTGTTATAGCTTAGCGTGAGGGTATTTGCTGCCACTTCTGCTGGAACACCCGCTGAATCAGGTTCGCCAAATGTGAGTAAGCCGGAACCTGCTTTCACTAATAAAGCATCGGCATGGCCATGGTAACAACCTTCAAATTTGACTAACTTATTGCGCCCTGTAAATCCACGCGCAACGCGAATAGCGCTCATGGTTGCTTCAGTACCTGAGCTCACTAGTCGCACTTGCTCCATACTTGGCACTAATTTGTTAATCATCTCTGCCATTTCTAGCTCTAACCCTGTTGGCGCACCAAATGACAAACTATTTTCCGCTACTTCTTGTACTGCCCTAATCACTTCTGGGTGCGCATGGCCTAAAATCATCGGCCCCCATGAATTGATGTAATCAATATATTCTTTTCCATCCACATCCCAAAGCTTAGAACCCAAGCCCTTTTTGAAAAAAACAGGCGTACCGCCCACGCTGCGAAATGCACGTACAGGTGAGTTAACACCGCCTGGAATGAGTCGTTGTGACTTTTCGAATAAAATCTGATTTTGTGAAGTCATAATGTCTTAAAGTGATTGAATTGAAATAATTTTTTAGTGATAAACTGCATTAAACTGCTGACTAAGCACTGTGATATTTTTTGCATCAAATAATGCTTCAATCACAGCTATTGCATCTGCACCTGCAGCTCTAACTTGCCCAGCATGATCAACCGAAATATCTCCAAAACCGACAACAGGTATTTTGAGTGTCTGCTTTGCCTGTTGAAAAAGCGTTAGTGGTGCTTCGGTTGATTTGGAAGTTGTATCGGACATGAAAAATGCGCCAAATGTAACATAGTTTGCTCCTTCAGCCTCTGCTTCATGTGCCAGATTGAGCTGGTTATAACAAGAAACACCAATGATTTTGTCTGCGCCCAGCAAACGTCTTACTGGACCTGGCTTACAGTCTGAAGCACCTAAATGTATACCATCAGCATCAATTCTCGCACAAAGGTCCAAATGATCATTAATAATTAACAACGCTCCATAAGCGCGACATGCCGCTAGTAAAGCTGTAGCCTGTCTGAGCAATAGTGATTTACCTGCTGCTTTATTTCGGTATTGTACGAGTCGCACACCACCTTTAAGCGCAGCCTCAACTTTTGCTACCAATAATTTAGTATCAAGTTCATTTGGTGTCACTGCATATAGACCACTAATGTTGGATTGATGATGGTTTATCGGTATCGCTGTCAAAAGATTCTACCTCGTCCCTCGCCCAAAAAAATCTATCTGGAATATACAAGCCCATTCCTGGCCTAAACGCATTTTTAAGTGTTTGCCAAGTATACTCTTGTGCTTCTTGTAATGCTTCTTGCATTGTTAATCCGTGCGCTAAACAGGCAGCTATCGCACTCGTCAGTGTACAACCAGAGCCGTGATAGCTCGCTTTAAGACGTTCCCAGTGATATTCCTGAATCAAGCCTTCTGTTCCGTACAACAAATTAACGACATCCGTCGTTCTTTCGTGTGTTCCTGTAATCAACACGTATTCTGACCCCATTGCCAATAAACGCAGGGCAGACTCCTCAAGCGAGCTATATTTGACTTCTTCTCCCTCATCGTAAAAAGCCAAGCGGCGTGCTTCAATACTATTGGGCGTAATTAAAGTGGCTTGTGGAAATAATAATTCGCACATAGCCGCCTGCATTTCATCATTACTAAACTCATCGCCACGTCCTGAGGTTAAAATCGGATCAATGAGCAAAGGAACTTCTGGGTAATCCGCCATAATTTCAGCGACCACTGCAATATTTTCTACGCTACCAAGTACTCCTAACTTAAATGCAGAAACTTTAACGTCTTCCAAAATTGTTCGTGCTTGGTCATTGACCCATTCCGCATCTAATGGTGTTAAATTTTCTACGCCAGTAGTATCTTGCACTGTGTAGCCAGTTAGCACTGACACAGGATGGCAGCCAATACTGGCTAGTGTGAGCACATCTGCCTGTAAGCCTGCTCCACTACTCGGGTCTGTTGCTGAAAACGTCATTACACAGGGAGGGGTTGTTATCATATCTTCTCTCAAGAAACGGCGTACTACGTGAAATACTGACTGGTAGATTTAACAAAATTTTGCGCCATCGCCAATTGCCGCAATAAATATTACTTTATTTTACTTTATTTTATGTCGGCATGCATGGTCGATAGAACTGATCACGATTCTAGATGACATGAATCAAATGACGCCTCAAGAAACTACATTACCAAAAGTGATGCGTTGCGTTGTATAAATATTGGCTACTATACTGATTAACCAATTCGCCATATAATGGCTTTCACAATTTCTTATAAAATTAATGATATGGTTAATGCAACACCAGCAGATTTCTACAATGAAGTCTCTCATTTAGTAATAGAAACCTTAAACTTAGAAGAAACCGCTGAAGAAATCAATTTAGATGAGCCGCTTTATGGCGAAGGACTTGGTTTAGATTCAATTGACATCCTTGAAATAGCGCTTGTTGTTTCTAAGAAATATGGCCTCCAATTGCGAGCTGATAGTAAGGACAATCACACGATTTTCAGTTCTATGAAAAGCTTCGCAGATTACATACATACTAATCGCACTAAGTAATGTCAAAAATGTCCCACAATTTACGACTAGTGGGGTTTTTGGCAGTTGTGTTGTGCTATTCGTTACTTGCCAACTATACGCTTCAAACCAGAACCTATGCTTCAATCGGCGCACTTGTTGCCATCATACCGATTATGCTCGCATTGATCATACTTGCATCAAAGTCCAAGAAACGCTTCTTTATGCTCGGGCTATTAATAGCATGTCCGTTACTTTGGTTAGCATGGAGTCATTTAAAACAACACTATGACTGGATTTACTGGCTAGTACATGAAAGTTTACAGTTTGTTTTATTTTTCACTTTTGCACGCACACTTAGAAAAGATCGGCAACCATTGTGTAGCCAATTTGCACAAGTAGTACATGGGCCTCTTTCCCCAACACTCATTTCATACACACGAAAAGTAACGATTGCTTGGGCTTTATTTTTTGTGACTGTTTCCCTTATTTCAAGTTGGTTATTTTTCTTTTATCCAATCAGTGTTTGGTCTATTTTTTCTAATTTCGTCTATCTACCTTTAGTCGCGATGATGTTTATTGTTGAATATCTTGTACGTCTGTGGGTATTACCTAAAGATGATCGCACTAATATCATGGATGCCATTCATGCATACATGGACAAAGCAAAACATTAACAATGTTGCTTGATAAATCGAATCAATCTCCCACTGTTTTCTTGTGCAATTACATTAAATCGCTATTTTGCAATAGATATACACAAATATAATAATCGCAACCATCACTTAAACTTAGTAGTTATTTGTTAGAATTGCATATTGCTTGTAAACGATAAATGACTCGCTATAGTCAGATATATTAACGGAATATGCCATTGAACCCACTGTTACTCTCTCATTTTACAGCTACCAGTTGCATTGGTTTGGGTTTACATGAAACGACAAATTCATTACAACAATATCACTCCGGGTTATCGAAATGTAGTTTTGAAACTGTTGATTTGGATACTTATATTGGAGAAGTTGCTGGGGTCGATTCAGTCATCATCCCAGATCATCTCAAACACTTTAATTGTCGCAATAACAGGCTGGCACAGCTCACCCTTGAACAAGATCACTTCTCAGATGCAGTATGTATAGCGATAGATAAATACGGGGCTGACCGTGTGGGCGTATTTGTTGGTACAAGTACGTCTGGTATATTACAAACTGAGCTAGCGTATCGAAATTTGGATGCTAATACAGGCTTTTTGCCCGACGATTTCCACTACAGTGCTACGCATAATACGTTTAGTGTTGCCGACTTTACACGACAATATTTTGACTTAACAGGTCCGGCGGTGGCTGTCTCCTCAGCCTGCTCTTCAAGCGCCAAAGTATTTTGTTCAGCACAGCGCATGATGAAAGTTGGTTTGATTGATGCTGCTATCGTAGGCGGGGTAGATTCATTATGTCTGACAACTCTATATGGGTTCCAATCACTAGAGTTAACTGCTAGAAAAGCCTGCCGCCCATTTGATGCAAATCGTGATGGCATCTCAATCAGTGAAGCTGGTGC
>JBFIDU010000012.1:0-15858 GCA_041603755.1 Methylophilaceae bacterium | reverse complement strand
TTCTCAGTTAACAGTTCTATTGCAACCTGCATCCCTTGCACTGATATACCTACCGCACCAAAAGGCGCATTTACAATCGCATCAAATCGCAGCGGTTTTTTATTCTTGTCTACCATATGCTTATTTAACTTGATTTAGCAGTGCATAGCAAACAAAAAAGCCTCAAAACAATAGATAGTTTTGAGGCTTTTGACATAAATCAACAAACTACTCTGATGCTGAATCACTAGCCACTTCTTTGTCCCTAAGCACTAACTTCTCTTTAATACGTGCTGAACGACCTGAGCGCTCACGCAAGTAATACAGTTTGGCACGACGGACATCGCCGCGACGCTTCACTTCAATACTTGCAATTAATGGTGAGTAAGTTTGGAATGTACGCTCAACACCTTCGCCTGAAGATATTTTACGAACAATAAATGATGAATTAAGGCCGCGGTTACGTTTTGAAATCACAACACCTTCAAATGCCTGTACACGTTTACGGTTACCCTCAACCACATTTACACCAACTACTAATGTGTCGCCTGGTGCAAAATCTGGAATATTTTTGCCTAAGCGGGCAATTTCTTCCTCTTCTAACATTTTAATAATATCTGCCACTTTGTGCTCCTTTTAATTATGAAGATGCTTGTTCCTGCTCTAATTCCATAAGCAGCCGAGCTTCTTCTTTCGTCAACGACCTTGCGGCCAATAAATCCGGGCGTTTAGCCCTTGTTAGCGCTAGCGATTGTTTTAACCGCCATTGCCTAATCTTTTCGTGATCACCTGATAACAACACCTCTGGGACCGCTTTATCCTTATATACTTCAGGCCGTGTGTAATGCCGATAATCCAATAAGCCATTTACAAACGAATCCTCTATTGCCGATGCTGCATCACCTAGCACACCAGGCAATTGCCTTATAACCGCGTCCATCAGCACCATCGCAGGTAACTCTCCACCACTTAATACATAATCACCAATGGAGACCTCTTCATCCACATGCATATCTAACAGACGCTGATCAACACCTTCGTAACGACTTGTTAATAATATCAAACCGTCTTGTTTGCTCAGGCCCATGACTTTTTCATGTGTCAAAGTCTTACCACTTGGTGATAAATGAACAACCTTTGACTGCAAGCCTTGTTCACTTTGCTTCTCTTTAATAGCCACAATGGTTTTTTCCAGTGGTTCAACCAACATCACCATGCCTGGACCACCACCATATGGCCTATCGTCTACTGTTTTATGATTATCAGTTGTGTAGGCACGTGGATTCCAACACTGCAAATCATAAACTTTATTCTCATAAGCACGCGCTGTTATGCCGTACTTTGTAAGCGCTGCAAACGTTTCCGGAAAGAGTGTAATGACATCAAATATCATGTTTACTCTACTAAAAAGTCCGCACCCCAATCAACTAACATGGTTTTCTCTTCCATGTTCACTTCAACTACCGTCTGCTCAGTAAAGGGTATCAGCCTATCAACTTCACCTTTAACAACAATGACATCATTGGCACCGGTCTCAAATACATCTACTACTCTGCCAAAATCAACACCTTGTTGGTTTTTGACCGCCAAACCGATCAAGTCGGACCAGTAAAATTCATCATTATCCAGCGCAGGCAGCTCATTCCTTTGCACCGCCACTAACCTCCCTTTGCAAGCAAAGGCAGCATCCCTATCATCAACACCTTCGAGCTTAACCAGAAGGACATCATTGTGCACCTTGCCAGACTTAAGTTTCATTGCTTGCCATGCTAACTCATTGCCGATTCGCCAAGTTTTAAAATTTAACAAACCGTCCAGATTTTCAGTATCCGGCACTACTTTTAACCAGCCCTGAACGCCATATGGGGCGACGATGCGCCCCATGATGACTAATTCATCTGATTCCGTTTTCATAGAAAACGGTTTAAACCTTACTCAGCTGCAGGCGTTTCGGCAGAATCTGCTGCTGCTTCAGCTGAGTTTTCTTCCGCCGCCTTAGCCTCTGCTTCTGCCTTAGCTTCCGCTTCGGCAGCTTCTGCTGCTGCTTTTACTTTAGCCGCTTCAGCCGCTGCGATTTTAGCTTTAGCCGCTTCAGCTTTTGCATCATCTTTAGCTTTTGCTTTTGCAATGCCTTCAGGACCAGCTGCATGCAACTTCACCAAGCGTTTAACTGTATCTGATAACTGAGCACCAACACCAGTCCAGTAATTAACACGCGCTTGATCCACACGCAATGCTTCTGCTTGACCGCTAGCAGATGGATTGTAGAAACCTACACGCTCGATAAAGCGACCATCTCGACGATTACGTGAATCAGCCACAACTAAATTAAAAAACGGGGTCTTTTTTGAACCGCCACGTGATAAACGAATAACAACCATATATATTCTCTTAAAATTAATTTTCTGCAGAAAGGCGCGGATTATACGTCATTTTATTGAGAATGGCAAAGAAAACAATGCAGTTCATCATCTTTTTCTAACACTATCAAGTGCTAAACAGACAAGCTCATGCTGTTTGTTGACTTCCATCTTTTTAAAACAATTTTTTAAATACTGTCTTGCCGTATCTTCAGCAATTCCCATCACCATGCTAATTTCTTTAATATTTCTACCTTCTGTCAGCAGTACGACAAAGTCAGCCTCTCTTTTTGTGAGTCCAAAAATGCGTCGGAGTCGTACTTGCCAATAGGCAGCATTGGCATGTGTATCCTTGATAATAATCAAGATAGCTTCATCAGCCTCCTCATGCTCACTGCCCAACCCCATTTTGCTGATTAATAGCAAGTAAGGCTTTTTTTGGTTACTGCGATGGATATAGAAACTTTTATAATTTTGTTCTTGTGTTGATTCTTTTATTGTCGCCGTTTTCATCAACTGCAAACGCTCATCATCCTGTGGCAATATACCAACCAAAATACCATCAATAATAGTCAAGCCGTCATGCTGTTGCAACATGCCGTCTGCCACATCTGTTACAAATAAAACATGACCCAGTTTCGATAGCAAAATAATACCTTGCCCCAGCTGACTAAGCCCTTGCTCTAATACGCTCACGCGTCTTTTCAAATCATGTTCAAATTGATTTGCTAGGGTGCTTCCCATGTAGTTTGCCAATGTTATTTGTGTATATCAACGTATTATATCAACCTATTTCATTTCACATAGAAGGTTGGATCAGTAAAGCCAGCCTTAGCAAAGCCTTCTTTTCTCAGCCGACACGAATCACATACACCACAAGCTTGACCTAAGTGATTTGCTTGATAGCATGAAACCGTTTTACTGTAATCTACCTTAAGCGCCGTTCCCTTTGCGATGATTTCCGCTTTTGTCATATTAATTAGTGGCGCATGTATGGTAATTGTTTGTCCCTCTACGGCTGCTTTTGTCGCTAAATTTGCCATCTCTTGGTAAGCTTTGACATACTCGCCACGACAATCAGGGTAGCCAGAGTAATCTAATGCATTAATACCAATAAAAATATCTTGCGCGCCTATGACTTCAGCCCAAGCTAAACTTAGTGACAGCATGATCGTATTTCTTGCTGGCACGTATGTCACTGGAATACCCTCTGAAGCCTGCTCTGGCACTGCAATATCATTATCAGTCAATGCGGAGCCACCGAATAAACTCAAATCAAGTTGCGCTGTTTTGTGCACCTTCGCCCCTAAGCTCTCAGCAATATTTTTTGCTGCAATAAGCTCAGCGATATGGCGCTGATGATAATCCAAGCTTAAGCAATAACATTCAAACCCGTTGGATTGCGCTATGGCTAGACATGTTGCTGAATCCAAGCCCCCAGAAAGAAGTACTACTGCTTTTTTCATCATCTCATCTACTGCCCGTCAATTTAGACGCCAGCTTTTTCTCCCCACAAAATCTTATGCAACTGGACCTGAACACGCACCAATAGTTGATCAGCCAACACCCAAGCGGCCAAATCGGTTGGCGCGAGCTGACTAAAGCTTGGCGAAAAAATAATCGGGCATTTACTTTCTAATCCCGACTCTTTAATTTTTGTTTTTGCCCACTCATAATCATTACGTCCACAGATAACAAACTTTATTTCATCTTTTGCTTGTATGTGGTCCAAATTTGACCATCTCATGTTCGTTTCTTCATTAGAATCTGGTGTTTTAATATCCATGATAACTGAAACACGCTTATCGACATGAGCAATATCAATACCTCCACCTGTTTCCAATGACACACTATAACCAGCATCACATAATGCTTTAAGTAAATGATGGCACTCTTTTTGTGCCAATGGCTCACCACCTGTCACTGTTACGAATTTTGTGTTGTATTCAGTCACTTTTGTCATGATGTCCTCGACAGACATATTACTACCCCCAGAAAACGCATATGCAGTATCACAATAGCTGCAGCGCATAGGGCACCCAGTAAGTCTTATAAATACAGTAGGCAGGCCGATTCGAGAGCTTTCACCCTGTATAGAATAAAAAATTTCGTATATTTTTATAGCCATTAAGTATCTACCATACAATAAAAAACGCCAACGGTTAAGTTGGCGTCATTTTAAAACAAAATCTGTAGCCGCATTATTTAATTGTTTCTAAAACCTTCAATCTCCGCTGTGCGTTAGGAATCACATCAGCATTTGGATGCTTGCCAATAAGTTCGCTCAGCATCTTTTTTGCCTCTTGTACCTGGCCAAGTTGGATATGACTATTTGCTATACTATACATAGCATTTGGCACTTTAGGGCTATCTGGATAAGTTGTAATTAATTTATTTTGGCTAGCAATCGAAGACTTATAGTTTTTAAGTGCAAACTGCGAATAACCCAGACCATATAACGCATCTGGTGTTAGCTTACTATCTGGATACTGCTTGACGAATTTGTCAAAAGCCTGAAAAGCTTCCATGTGCTTTGCTTCCTGACTATAAGCGTAAGCCACTTTGTAAGCTTTCACCTCTTCCGTTTCATCAATAGGCTGCGTCATCTCACCTGAAACAGGTGCTCCACTTGATTCAACACCAGGTGCAGCACCACTTTCCAGTTTACGGATGCGCGCATCAGTATCTGCATATAAGTCTTTTTGACGCTGTTCAGCAGTTTCTAATGCATGATTCGCCACTTCTAAACTGCCTCTTAATTGAGCTGTCTCTTGTTTGAGTAGCTCAATTTCGCTCTGCATATCCAACAATCCTTGACTTTGAATAGAAATCCGTTTTTTTAAATCTTCAATTTCAGCAGATTGTGCATCTAGCTTAGTTTGCACTTTAGCTTCTAAATCTAGGATTTTCTTTCGTGCTTCCGTATCATCAAAGAGTGCTGCTGCAGACGTCAATGTATAAAGACTTAAGCCTATAAATAAGCTTTTTTGCAGAATACTCATGTTTTACTCGTTTGGATAAACGATTTCTACACGACGATCCTGTTGGTAACAATTTTCATCGCTACAGTTAGGGTTAGCATTTTCTTCACCATAGCTAACTGTTTCAATTTGGCTGTCAGACACACCTAGTAGGTTAAGTGCTTTTTTCACTGATACTGAACGGCGTTGACCTAAAGAAACGTTGTACTCGCGAGTACCACGCTCATCAGCATTACCTTCCAATTTCACTTTTGCATCGCCATGTGCTAATAGATATTTAGCGTGTGCTTCAATATTTGGACGGAACTCCGCACGAATTGCATCACTATCAAAATCAAAATAAATGTTACGTTTTGAAAGGATGTTGTTTGGATCATTTAATTCATTCATGCTGCCATCGGCACTTGAACTATCGATTACAGCACCTTTAACATCAGAGCCATCTGAAGCATCTGCTGCACCTGCGCTTTTATCTTCTACAGATGCACCATCTTTCATTGGCGTGCTTTTACAGCCAATTAAAAATACTGAGATTGCTGCTGCAATTAATAGTTTAGAACGAATTGTTGATTGGTTTGTCATGCATTTCTCCTTTTCTTTCGGAATGAGTGATATTAATTTGTAACTACTACTTTTTAAAAAAAATATATATGCGTTATTCTAACATTGGCCCCCAAGCTGGCTCACGAACATCGCCTTGCGCTTCGCTCAAGCTTTGTCGTACTTTACCATCAAATGACACTGCTGCCAAAGACCCTCGCGATCCTCTTTTTGTTGCATAGAGAATCATTCGCCCATTTGGCGCAAAACTAGGCGATTCATCCAAGCCTCCATCACTTAACAATTGTACCTGACCAGAGGCTAAATCTTGCATGGCAACTCTAAACCGACCACCATCATTGCGTATATAAACAAGTGATTTTCCATCAGGAGAGAAATGCGGGCTAACATTATATGATCCATCAAAAGTCACACGGCTAGCACCTCCGCCATTCACCGATACCTTATAAATTTGCGGACTACCGCCGCGATCTGAGGTAAAGTAGATCCATTTCCCATCTGGAGAAAAAGCTGGCTCGGTATCAATGCCACGACTGTTCGTAATTCTTTTCAGACCACCACCTTCTGCATCAATGGTATAGATTTGTGAATTAGCTGCATAAGTTAATACAACTGCTAGCTTCTTGCCATCTGGAGACCATGCTGGCGCACTATTGTTACCTTTATAGTTTGCAACCATTTTACGCTTACCGGTTGCTAGGGTATGGACAAAAACGATTGGTTTTTTCTTTTCAAATGAAACATATGCCATTTTTGTACCGTCTGGTGACCAAGATGGAGAGATAACAGGCTCACTTGAATTAACCAACGGCTGAGGATTAAAGCCATCTGCATCCGCTACATATAAAAAATGTCTGGCGCCTTGCTTTGTGACGTATGCAATTCGACTAGCAAAAGCACCAGGATGCCCTGTTAGCTTTTCATAAATAACATCAGCAATTTTGTGTGCTGTCATGCGGGCATGTTTTGGTGACAATTGAAAATCCATATCAACCAATTCGGTCTGCTTAAGTACATCAACCAACTGAAACTTAACTTTTAAACGATCACCAGCAATCGGTGTCACATTTCCTACAACAACTGCTTGGGCTCGTAAAGCCGCCCACTCAGCATATTTAATTTCAGAGGCGTTAATAGGTCTGGATGACATACCGCGCGTTTCTAATGGTCGGAATAAACCACTGCGCTTCAGGTCATCACTAACAATTGCTGCTAGATCTTCTTTGAGTGTACTTGTGTTACCAAATGGAACAACAGCGATAGGAATCTGCTGGGCACCACCACCTGTAATTTCAATATCTAATTCTGCGTGTGCAATTAGCGAAAAAGTACTAACTGCGAAAAAAATCATTAATCTTATTATGTTCATAAATTATTAATATACACCTGTAAAAATCCCAAGTTATTGTACTGAAAACAATAGCTAACGCTAGTGCAATTACAAATTGTTACATCTGTAAAAGTCTAAACTAATCCCCATTAGGTTTGAATTTTAGATTTAAGTTCCGAAACCTTGCCATGGCGCTTGGATCTTGCGGTAATGGAAACGGCTCAGATGCTATAATAGCGCGCTCTACCGCATCATCACAAGCCTTACTCCCACTTGATTTAGCCAGTGTAGGGCTACCACTGAATTCTCCATTTGGCAGCAAGCTAATTTTAAAACTTGGCTCTGGGTTTCCATCGGCACATAGCGATTTATTGACATTCCCCCTAACCTTGGCTTGAATCTTAGCAATATACTCATCTACAATACCCTGACTAGCGGCCATGGCAGCCTCTTTATTTGCATCACCTAGCTCTTCATTATTCATTTTTTGCAGTGCTTCAAGTGCTTCTTGCGCTCTTTTGTCCCTGTTTGGATCCAACGCATCTTCTCTTGCTGCCTCTTTGATAGCATCAAGCTTTTTCTGTCTTTCTAATTCTTGTCGTTTTTTCTCTTCAGCCAATTTCTTTTTCTCTGCCTCTTCGGCCTTCTTCTTCGCTTCTGCTTTCTTTTTTTCTTCTTCTAATTTCTTTTTCTTCTCTTCTTCCGCTTTTTTCTTTTTGTTTTCCAGCTCAATATCCACTTTAGGCACTTCTGGCTCTGGTTTAGGCTCAGGCTTGACTTCCACAGGCTCTGGTTCTTTTTTTACCTCAGGTACTGGCTTAGGAGGTTCTGGCTCTGGTTTAGGCTCAATTTTCGGTTCTGGTCTTGGTAATGGCTGACTTTTACTAGGCAGATTATCCCAAAGCATGACATCACTGACACTCACAACGGTATGGGCGGCTTTCCATTGAAAAGAGAACAGCAATATGCCAACCAGCAGCACGTGCACAAGCACAGCAAGCAAGCCTGCTTTCCAAGCAAATGATGACTCATGCTTTCTAAACATACATCTATGGTGCTGGTTTAAACAGCAACCCTACCTTCTCTACTTGTGCTTGTTTCAATAAATCCATTATCGTAACAACTTTTCCATATTCTGTTTTCTCATCCGCTGCCACAACTACGGGCCTTGGCGTTTTTTCCAATTTACTTTTAACTTCGAATAAAAGTTGATCTGGTGGCAACGTGATACCCTCAATTTCCGCATCGCCGCTTTTCCTTACGGTAATGACTAATGGCGCTGCAGCTTGCTTCAATGCTTGCCCCACCGATGGCAAATCGACCACACCAGGGTTAGTCATTGGCGCAGTCACCATAAAAATGACGAGCAATACCAACGTCACATCAATATAGGGCACAACATTAATTTGATTCATCATGCGGCGTTTACGTGTTCTTGCCATTCAAAACTCCTTATGTCTTACTGCAAGTTATCTGCTGACTTAAGCGCGACGTTGTAGAATATTAGTAAACTCTTCTATAAAGCTTTCGTAGCGTACTGAAAGTCTATCGACACTTGAAGCAAAACGGTTATAGGCAATAACAGCAGGAATTGCCGCAAAGAGGCCAATCGCTGTTGCTACCAGCGCTTCAGCAATACCTGGAGCTACTTGGCTCAATGTTGCTTGTGCCACGTTTGACAGACCCCTGAAAGAATTCATGATACCCCACACTGTGCCGAATAGACCAATGTAAGGACTGACGGAACCTACAGAGGCCAAGAATGGCAAGTGTGCATCAAGATCATCCATCTCTCTGTTGTATGAAGCACGCATTGCTCGACGAGCACCCTCCATCACATCACTTTTTGAATCATTATTGCCATTCTGTTTGTGTCTGACAAACTCTTTGAAGCCTGCTTCAAAGATGCTTGCCATGCCTTGCGACTTGCCTCTTTTTTTGCCCGCTGACAATCCATCATATAGCTTGTTTAAATCGCCGCCAGACCAAAACGCATTCTCAAACTTATCCGCATTGCTTTCAGCAGCCTTAACCGTAAAAAACTTAATAAAGATATACCACCAAGAAAAAACAGATGTGATGAGCAAAATTGCCATGACGACCTGTACCGGGATACTCGCCCCAGAAATGAGGGTTAATAAAGACATATCATTTGCTACACTCATACTGACTCCATTTTTATTAAAACTGACTGAGGAATAACGGTGGGTTTAAAAGTTGTATTACTAACGCAGGCGAGTTTAACCTGTGCTTCTACCAAAAGTTGATTGTCTTTTGTGACCTTTTGATCAAACACCATACTACTACGACCTACATTTTCTATATTGCTGGAAACCAGCAATAAATCGTTAAATTTTGCTGGCTTTTTAAAAGCAATGCGCATGCTGTGTACGACAAATACGACAGATAACTCATCTCTTAAATAAGTCTGCTCAAAACCAAGCGCACGTAACCACTCTGTCCGCGCACGCTCCATAAAATTGAGATAATTACTATGATAAACTACGCCGCCACTATCTGTATCTTCATAATAAACGCGCACTGGCCAAGTATACGCTTTGTGCCCAGACATCACTGCTGCCATAGGTCTCCAGTTTCTAATGCTTTAGGGACCGCTAAACCAAAATGCTGATAAGCCAAACTTGTAGCCACACGGCCACGTGGGGTTCGCATTAGATAACCCTGCTGAATGAGATATGGCTCTAACACATCCTCTATGGTGTCGCGCTCTTCACCAATTGCTGCTGCTAAGTTATCCAACCCTACTGGACCACCACCAAACTTCTCTAAAACTGCTTGCAGTAACTTTCTATCCATCACATCAAAGCCAAGCTTATCGACATCAAGCATCTCTAGTGCTGCATCTGCTATTTCCGCACTCACTTGTCCGTCAGATTTAACCTGTGCATAATCGCGGACGCGACGTAGCAGGCGGTTAGCGATGCGCGGCGTGCCTCGCGACCGTTTGGCAATTTCTTGAGCACCTGATGCTGTCATTTCCAACTCAAGTAATCCCGCACTTCGAGAAACAATACGCCCTAATTCTTCCGTGGTATAAAACTCCAATCGAGAGACTATACCAAAACGATCTCGCAATGGATTTGTCAGCATTCCTGCACGTGTGGTTGCGCCGACTAGTGTAAACGGGGCCAAATCTAATTTCACTGAGCGAGCAGCAGGGCCTTCTCCTATCATAATATCCAAACGATAGTCTTCCATTGCTGGATATAAGATTTCCTCAACCACCGGAGACAAGCGATGAATTTCATCGATAAACAAAATATCATTTGGCTCCAGATTTGTGAGCAATGCAGCCAAGTCTCCCGCCCTCTCCAGCACAGGGCCTGATGTTTGGCGAAGATTGACGCCCATTTCTCGCGCGATAATGTGAGCAAGGGTAGTTTTACCTAATCCAGGAGGACCAAACAATAGCACGTGATCCAATGCTTCACTTCTACCACGTGCAGCATTGATAAATATTTCAAGTTGGCTTCTGGCTTTTTCTTGCCCAACATACTCATCCAGTATCTTTGGGCGTAGCGCACGCTCAATGACTTCCTCTTGCGCACTTTCTTTGGCCGGAGCTATTAAACGCTCGGTTTCAATCATGATTCAACATTGTTTGGCGGTTTACCTATCAAATGACAAGTTTATTTAATTGCGCAATTTTACCTGAGAAAAATTTTCTATCAAATTTTTCATTTCGACAGGTCGACCTAAACCGATACCTTGCCCGTAATGCACGCCAATAAGCTTTAACTCTTTCAGTATTTCATCATTCTCAACAAACTCTGCCACTGTTTTGATATTAAGCGCTTCCGCAACTGAATGAATAGAACGAACCATCGCATGATCAATTTTATTGATATGCATTTCTTTCACGAAAGAGCCATCAATTTTTAGGTAATCGACCTCAAAATTCTTCAGGTACATAAATGAAGACATACCACTGCCAAAGTCATCCAATGCAAATTTACAGCCTAATTTTTTAAGTGCGGTTAATAAATTAATCGTGTTTTTTAGGTTCACAATTGCTGCTGTTTCTGTGATCTCAAAACAAATAGCAGTTGGTGGGATGGCATAGATGGCCAGTTGCTCTCGGATGTAACCTAAAAAGCTCTTGTCGCCCAGCGATGTGCCTGAAAGGTTAATGGAAAAGATGTAATCACATCTTTCTCGGCTTACGTCTAGCAACTTCCTGTAGGACGAAAATGTATTTTTAATTACCCATCGATCGATATTAGGCATTAAGTGATAACGTTCTGCTGATGGAATAAATGACGTCGGCAACGTGATTTCCCCCTCATCACCCAGCTTACGGATAAGCACTTCAAAATGATGCTGCTGCGGAGTCTGGTAAGACAACGGCACGATTGGCTGACAATACAAAACAAAACTATCATCGTCAATTTCATCTGTAATGTCTGATATTGCACTCACTGCTTTATGCCGCTGCAAATTCTCCATGTCGCCATGGTTGTATAGGAAACTTTGATTACGCCCTGCGTTTTTCGCTGAGTAACAAGCTGCATCCGCAGCATGCATAATGTCACTTGTCGTAGTAAATGTTGCGTCTACCACGACAATGCCAACACTAACACCTATGTTGAATACTTTGTCTTGATGTACAAATCGGTAATCACGAACCAATTTGAGCAATCTATCTATGATCATATTGGCGCTTGCCAAACTCGACCCCATTAACAATAAGCCAAACTCATCTCCACCTAGCCTTGCCAGTGTATCTCTCTCGTTTATTTTATTTGCAAATAAGGCACTGATCTGCTTTAGCAATTCATCCCCTGCACTATGTCCACAAGTATCATTAACCAATTTAAATTGGTCTAAATCGAGATAACAAAATATATGCTGTGTGTCATATTTTGTTGCATTGTCTAATGCCTCTGTTAACCTGACTTCAAATTCTCGCCGATTAATAAGACCAGTCAAATCATCATGTTGTGCCTGATGTCTCAGTAGGGCTGTTGCATCATGGATTTTTTCCTGCATGTGATCATAAGCATTTTTCAAACTTTGCGACATCAAGTTAAAACCTGTTTGTAAAACCTTTAACTCGCCGCTCGAGTCCTCTTTAATTGTATGGGAAAAAACACCTTCTCCTAGCTTATCTACAGCAAAGGCAATTTCTTGTATAGGCTTGGTAATATTTCGACCGATAAACCAAGCAATCAATGTACTGGATAACAAACCAAAAAGACCAATTAATACCATTTTGAGTATCAGGTCTTGCTTAAGGGTTTGAAGCGCTAAGTTGCTTAACTCAACATAGACATAACCTATCACCAGATCTGATGGTGGCTTGTTAAGTGAGGGGTCCCCTAACGTTTCAGTAGGAAAATCTTCAACTTCCTCTAAGCTCCGTTCAATTGGCGACAAGAAGATGACGCCGTTTTTCCACGCTAGCTCCTGACTCTTATTGGCGATCATTTGCTGCAATAGTTTTTTCGTAATTGGACGACCACTAAATGCCAACACACGGCCTGTAGCATCAGTAATGACAACTGATCGCAATTCCTGTTCATTGGTTAATATTTGCTGAACAAGCTTTTGCAGACGATCTAAATTACCTGAAATTACGCCATACTCTGCAGCAGGCGCTAATTGTGTAGCAATAATCCGGCCACGGTCATACAGTGAGTAATTTAAATTGCCAAATACTTTAGTAATCGCATAACCAGCCAAAATAATAGCAAACAAAACGGCTGGCAAAGTGCCAAGTAGTATAACTCTAGATTTAATTCCTAAGTTCTGCATCATTGCGCTGCCTCCATTGGCTCGCTTGCTTCTAGTGCCAACAATTGCTGGTAAATGTCATTTTCATCAGCCAACTTTAAGTTCAAAGAACGTTGCACCTGTCGATTAATAATCACTGAAAAATATTTCGGCACAACTGGTGGCGGTAAACGACTAGTATGCTTTTGAGAGTTTATTGCAATCTCGGCTGCCTGTGTTGCCAATTGCTTAGCATTACTGAAAACAGAAGCTAAAGCACCGGCTTTAACGTAAGATTTTGAATAACCAATAACCGGTACCTGATGCCGATAGCTGGTTAATAAAATCGGTTGAGCCGTTTCGCGATTGTATACAATAGGGTCTGGAATAGCCAATAACACATCGTTAGTGTTAAAAATCGATTCTAAAGTTGGAATCAAGTCCGCACTTGACTCTAGCTCTCTGATATCAACATTAAAACCATTTTGCTCCGCCGCTTCTCTTAAAAAATCCTCATATCGATTTGACGCTGTTCCAAGCAAAATAGCCATGTTTTTAGCTGCTGGCATAGCAATTTTAGCTAATCCAATTTGACGTTTAAATGGCTGATCAAGCACGATGGCGCTAAAAATACCAAGTCGGCGCCCGCTCTTATACATCAATTGATTAAACGTTGGCAGGGGAACAAAAACTCCTAGAACTGGTGTGGAGTGCTTTAGCTTACTTGAAGCTTGTAAAGCTCTTACGCCTAATGCAATCACTAACTCACTATTTTCAGCAACAGTAAGCCGATCGACTTCAGTCAAATTGATAACATTAACCTGCATTGTATGTGATTGGTCACTGCTGAGTGCTTCTTTAAACTGCTGAACAAATTCTTCATTGGCAGTTGAAGCATGACTCATTACAATCGTAATGCCTGTGTATGCATGTACAGGCAATGCCAATAGCAATGCTATTTGCAACAACAGCCGCATTGAATATTTAACCAATAGACTTTTAGATTTCAACAAAGCAATCAACTTTTGGCGGAAAGCGTGGGCCAGCGCCATTAAAAATTAAGCATAACATTCAGGCGTGCGCGACGTTTCGCTGTGTTGTAGTCTGCAAACTCTTGATAATGGTCATTAAACAAATTTTCAACCACGGCAGAGACCTCACCATTCCAACTCCCGGCATTAAAGCGACGCGCTAACCTAACGTTACATTTTCTTATTAAATCGACTGGATCACCATCCCCCAAAAGGGTAGCTTTACTGGTTTGGTAATACGCAATACTGCCATCCCAATGACTATCGAATTGATGGGTAAGTAAAGCACTTACAGTATTGCTGGGCATGGACCGCTCGTAGTTTCTTGCCAGCTTTTCTTTTGTTTCACGAATGCGCACATGAGTATAGTTCAATAGCAGATTAGTTTTTCTTGCTAGTTGCCACTTAAGCTGTGTCTCAAAACCGTTGACTTCAGCTGTCCCTGTATTAACCGCACCCTCTATATCCTCAGCATCAGTAACCAAGAGAAATCCTGGCGGTGCCGTAAATATTGAATCCCTCCTGTCAATGTGATCGGAAATGGTGTCGTAAAATAGCCTAGCATCAACATCTAGCTTGCCGATTTTGCCTAAGTAACCAATTTCTCTAGAGATAATACGCTCTGGGTCTACGTTTCCTAAGTTCGCATCATATTGCTGTAGCACAGTGACACCTGGCAATACCGTAGGAACCTGCAACGAGCGATTAAATTTTTCTTCTAAGTAGTTTGGCGTACGCAACGCAGATGATGCACCTATCCTTACTGTATGGTCTGGCAAAACTTTATAGTTAACACTCACTCTTGGTGAAATATCAGTACCAGTGAAATCATTATGCTCAATCATTGCCCCTGCGTTAAGTAACCATTTCTTATGTGGCGACCACTCCGTATGACCAAATAATCGTTGTAAATGAAAATAGTCGGTTTTATTCGTCCCTAAGTAGAAAGGCGCGCGCAAGCTATCTTGTCTAATGTTACCCCCCCAAACAAACCTTAAATTATTACCTAAAGAGAAGTTATGTTGCGCCTCAATATCATATCGTTCAATTTCAGTAAGATTATTAACTGAAATACTATCGTTCAATAATAGGGCTCCAGAGCCTGGTCCTAATAAGGCATCAGCTACAGGCCTTAAATTAACGGAAGTTGTTTGGTCATCTGAGCGATCAAAAGAGTGATAGGCTTGCAATGAGAAATCACTGCCATCAGAAATATTATGCCGCCAACGGACTAACTCATAATGGTTAAATATTTGTTTGGTCCTAGGTAAAAATATCAATGGATCCTCATTGATATTACCCTCTCCTCTGGCGCCATCAGCTAAACCAAACTCAAACTCAATATTGTTGGTATTATTAATTTGATAATCTGCACGCAAATTCAGTAATCGAGTACGTTTAAAATCATTGCGATTATCAAACCCATCATCTTCACGATAGCCCGTCGTAATACGATAGCTTAAATCACCAGTGTGCCCACCATGCCGATAGAATGCTTCGTTTCGCCCATTGCCATGTGTGGCAATGACAGTATTACCTGTTACTTGTGATGGGTGTTGAGTAATGATATTAATAACCCCAAAATATGAATTTGCGCCATAGCTGGCGGCATTAGGTCCTCGTGTAACCTCAATTCGTTCGATATCAGCAATTGCTAGTGGTAACTCACTCCATTGCACACCACCATACAACGGGCTATAAACGGAACGTCCATCAATCAGCACTTGCATACTCCCTGCATACGCAGTCGTCATGCCATGGTAGCTGACAACATGATTAGTGTTGTGGACATAACCAGCATTTTCGCCAACATAAAAACCTGGAACTAAACGAAAAATTTCAGGTAAATCTACTATGCCTGCAGCACGTATCATCTGACGATC
>JBFIDU010000011.1:0-16278 GCA_041603755.1 Methylophilaceae bacterium | reverse complement strand
GTGGATATTGAGCTGACGCAAGGCAATGGTTTTGAAGTAGTCAAACACACCTTGTCAGAAGACTATGCCTACAAGCCTCCAGTATTTATCATGTTGACAAATAATGCATTCAAATATTATAGAGATATTGCCAAAAGTCTTGGCATCGACTATTTTTTTGATAAATCAATGGAGTTTGATTTAGCAATCGAAAAAATAGAATCTCTAGCATTGCAATAACCCTCCATCCATCCCAAACAATAAACTGCAATTACAGTTGAGCGCTCTATTTCGTGATGCCATCAGGCATTTCAAACGTTTTACACTGTACCGACTGTTATCGTAGGTGTTTTCTTACAGTCATATCAGACTTTTACCTCTCAATAAATATACCCATCTCTTTTACAATTTCCTTAACTCATAAAACAACAAATTAAAACATCAATACCAAGAAAGGAATATATGAATATATATGAAGCATTACGCGAGAGCCACGAAGAGCAGAGAAAGTTATGCGATCAATTGGTAAACAGCGATCCAGATGTGAACAACAGAAAGGCGCTGTTTAAATCTCTACGTGTTGAGCTAGAAGCGCATGCAGCAGCAGAAGAGAGGTTTTTATACTGTGTCATGATGATGAGTGACTCTGGGTTGTCCAGCTCACGTCACGCACTTGCAGAACATCATGTGATAGAAGAACTTACTGAGGAGCTGACGACAAACGACCCTACTCAACAAGGGTGGTTAACCAAAGCTAAAACCCTATGTGACAAAGTAAAGCATCACTTAGAGGAAGAAGAAACAAAGTTTTTTCAGTTATCAGGAAAAATTTTAACTGAGACGCAAAAATCAGAACTCGCAAAACAATATTGTGAGGATTACCGTCGACTTAAGCTTAAATACTCATCAAATTAACTCACTCAAAAGGAGCCTAAAATGATAGTTTGTGATAATAATTTAACTGTAAAACCAACCCAAATAAGCAGTAAACACAATAATCAAAATCGAAGCTCAGAAGCAATTGAAGAGGCATTAAATCAACTTATTCAACATGCTGTCATTTATGAAGAAGCTAAAAAAAAGCTTAAGCTTTTAGAATAGTCATAGTTACTAATTTTTATCTAACATTTAATTTGATTCCATTTTTTACAAGGAGATATCCATGAAACTCAACAAACTACCTCTCGCATTACTCACTATTATTTTTGTATTGGGCTTATCCGCTTGTAAGCAGGATGGCCCAGCCGAAGAAGCAGGCGAGGCAATCGACAATGCAGTAGAGGATGCTGGCGATAAAATTGAAGATGCTACTGATTAACAAGCGTGCTCAATCATATTACTCCGCTACCTTAGCCCGACTGTTTTAAGTTGGGCTTCTTGCCATGTGTTACGGGTATCCCAGCCGCTAATCAATGTTTAGCTAAGAATGCTAGAAAAAATTATATCTGGTTCTGCAGGAACAAGTCTTCAAAAGTAGCTGCTGGAATTGGTTTTGAAAACAAATAGCCCTGTGCGAAGTCGCAGCCAGCTTTTAATAAAAGCTCTTTTTGTTGCAGCGTCTCTACCCCTTCAGCAATGACTTTTATACCTAATTTATGTGCCATGACTATGATAGCCTCGCACAAAGCCATATCTTCTGAGTCAGGTTTTAGGTTATTGATAAAAGATTTATCAATTTTCAGATAATCTATATCAAATTTTTTCAAATACGATAATGATGAATAGCCAGTTCCAAAATCATCCAGTGATACTTGAATACCTGCGTCACGATAGGCTAGCAACTTTTTAGTCACTGCATCATTACTTTCCATCAACATACCTTCAGTAATTTCCACAACGACGCACTCTCCTGGCAACCTAAGTTTATGTAATTGATCTGGCCATGACAGATAGTCTTTGCTCTCATCACGAAACTGTATAGGTGATTTATTCACACTTATTTCGAATTTATTATGATAAGCTGATCGCCACTTTGCCAATTGCTTGACGGCCTCAGTAAACACCCACTCACCAATTTTCATAATCAAACCAGTATCCTCTGCAATCGGGATGAACTCACTTGGCCCAATTAAACCTCGCTTTGGATGTTGCCAGCGTATCAGTGCTTCTGCTTTGTGTATTTCTCCAGTTGCTAGCGTAACAATCGGCTGATACGCCAACCAAAACTCACCTCTTTCCAGCGCGTGCCGCAAATCATTTGCGATTTGCATTTTCATTTTAGATTGTGCTTGCATTAACGGTGTAAAGTAACTGAATCGATCACGACCTTGGTTCTTAGCATCATACATCGCTTGGTCAGCATTCTTAATCAATGTATCAATATCATGCGTATCTTGCGGATAAATTGTCACACCAATACTTGCAGAAATATAGGCAACTTCCGTATTCAAATAATACGGCTCTCGTAGCTTCTGCAAAATATCTAAGCAGACACGCTCTACTACATCAGCTTTAAGAACGTCACTGAGCAGAATAATAAATTCATCACCACCTAATCTTGCAACTGTATCTGTCTCTCTAACACAACTTTTTAGCCTAGATGCCGTTTGTATCAGTAACTCGTCGCCCATATCATGACCGAGCGTATCATTAACTTCTTTAAAGTTATCGAGGTCAAGCAAAATCAATGCTAGTGGATGCTTACTACGATTGGTGACTTCTACCTCATGCTCCAATCGATCATGAAACATTTGCCGATTTGGTAGTGCAGTTAGAAAATCAAAATTCGCCTGGCGCCAAATCAGATTCTCTGCCTCTTTTTTCTGACTGATATCAGTAAACATGGCAACGTGTTGATTTACCGTACCATCCTCATTAAAAACAGTATTTATTGTTAACCATTTCAAATAAACATCACCATTTTTACGTTTATCATATATTTCACCCTGCCAGTAACCAGTAGCATTAATCTCATCCCACATCGCTTTAAAAAATGCATCATCGTGTATGCCAGACTTTAAAACACTGGGGTTATGTCCAATAACCTCTTCGGGTTGATATCCTGTGATTTTAATGAAAGCTGGATTCACGCCAACAATTAGATTATTCTTATCCGTAATTAAAATGGCTTCATTACTTGCAGCATAAACAGATGCTGCCAAACGGAGTGCTTCTTCGGCATTTTTGCGCTGTACTTCCCGGTCAAAATTATCCAATGCAAAAGTAAGATCCATAACCATTTCTTCTAATAAAGTAATTGTTTCGGAATCAAACGCACCTACCTGCTCATGACATACCGTTAAAACAGCAAAAGATTGGGCATTCCTTAGAACAGGAAATGCAGCAACAGACGCCCAGCCCAATTTTTTTGCATTATCATGCCAAGGTTTAGTTGAACGGTCATTGAAAAAGTCATTCACAATAATCGTTCTACTCTCTCGAAAGGCTGTGCCAGTAACACTTCTTTCCTCCTTACTGGTCTGGCTATATGGCACTTTAAGATTATCAAGCACACCTTCCCAACTACCATGCTTTGCTATCGGCACTATAAATTCACTATCTTGATTATGCGTACCAACCCATGCTAGCTTCATGCCACCGAGTTCGACTGCTGTTCGACAAACTAACGGAAATAATTCACCCTCATCTTGCATCCGAATAATTGCTTTGTTGGTTTCACTCAATGCTTTATAAAGCTTCGTCAGGCGTTGCACACGCAGTTCTGCCTGTTTACGTTCTGTAACATCAGTAATGAATCCATGCCATAGTATGCTTCCATCACTTAACTTCTCGGGCTTAGACTCTCCTAATCGCCACCCTAGTCCTTGCTTTGGCAAGACAACTCTAAATTCATAGCGCCATGTATTAAGCGTTTGTGCGGATTCCTGAATCGAGGCCACAACCCCATCATAATCGTCTGGGTGCAAAATGTTGAATACAGGCGAAGCATCCTCACGGACCTGCTCGGCTGTCACTTCATAGATATGTTGAATTGCATCAGTTGCAAAAGGAAAGCAGGTACGTCCATCAGGAAAAAGTCTGAACTGATAGATAACACCAGGAACATGCTGGGCAACTTTTGTAAAAATTTCCCACTTTTTCTTGAGCGCTAACTCTTCATCTACATAATCTAAGACGCTTGCAACCAATGTTGTCCCTTCTTTCTATTACTTTTTTCAACATATAAATGACGACCCTCTACAGAGTATATGATGCATGGCGTTATTCAACATTAGAAAAAAGCCGTTTATTGGCATTACTTTATGCGTTGATTTCAACTTTTCATGATAACAAAAGCCTTGAAGCAGAATGCAACTTAACGTATTAATATACGAAGTAGAAAATCTTGAATCGAACTAAATAATGAAAATATTATATTTTAAATATGGCTGCAATTCGCTCAAGGTCTTAAGAAACATCCATAAACCATACTTTATACTGGCCCATGTATTTATATTTAAATTTATCACATATAATGGGTTGTCAATTGTTAATAGCTAATCAATGCAAATTGTGGAAAAGAAAAATTTTAACAATTTAAGCAAACATCCTACTAATCAGAAGTGTATTGAAGAGTTTGATATTTTGCTCGAGCACAGTTCAGATGGCGTCTTAATCACAAATGCCAATGGACAAATTCAATATGCAAATCCATCACTTTGTCATATGCTTGGCTATGCAAATCATGAAGTAAAGATTAAATCTCTATTCGACATTCTCTCCCCTCAAAACGAATCCAGTTTCTTAACTGAACAGCAAGTTTCACAATGCCAATGCCTCTTAACATGTAAAGATGGTAGAACACAATTGGTGGATACAACCACCATCAAAAAACCAAATGATCAGTTACTGATTGCTGTAAAGGACTATGCTTTGCGGTTAGCTAAAGAAACAGCAAAAAATGAGAAGCTGTTATCTGACATGATGTTTCAAAGTATGCCAGGTGTTTTTTATCTCTATACCAATCAAGGCCGTTTTTTGCGTTGGAATTATAATTTTCGAACGGTATCTGGTTACAGCAGTGATGAAATTGCAACCATGCATCCAACTGATTTTTTTCCTGACAACGAGAAAGCAATTATCTCAGAAAAGATTGCAGAAGTTTTCACCAAGGGAGAAGCGTGTATAGAAGCGACCCTATTAACGAAATCTGGTAAGCGAATTCCATACCTTTTTACAGGCAGATGTCTAGTTTTTGATGGTCAGCAATGTCTTGCTGGAATGGGTATTGATACGACCCAGCGCAAAATAGCGGAAACCAAACTAGATCAGGTTCAGCAAAATTACCGTGAACTTGTGGAATCTGCAAATAGTATTATTTTGCGATGGGACTCTAACGGCATTATTACTTTTCTTAATGCTTATGGACAAAGATTTTTTGGTTATAAAGCCGAGGAAATTATTGGTCAGCATGTAATAGGTACTATTGTTCCCTATAGCGATAGCGCTGGTCGTAATTTAAGTAACTTAATGCAGCAAATATGCATAGACACCAAAGCATTTGAGCAGAATGTCAACGAGAACATGCTGAAAAATGGTCAACGGGTCTGGATATCCTGGACGAACAAAATCATTCTTGATAAAAACGGAGATTTAATTGAAATATTGAGTATCGGCAACGATATTACCCGAAGATTACTAGCAGAAAAAAAAGTCAAAGAGCTTAATGCAACATTAGAAAAACGCGTTGCGCAAAGGACAAGTGAGCTTAAATCAGCACTGATAAGAGCAGAGTCTGCCGACAAAATAAAATCTGCATTTTTAGCAACCATGTCGCATGAGTTACGCACGCCATTGAATTCTATCATTGGATTTACAGGTATCGTTTTACAGAAAATGGCTGGACCACTCAATGCAGAACAAACCAAACAACTAGGGATGGTTCAAGCGAGTGCAAGACATTTGTTGGCTTTGATTAATGATGTACTTGATATTTCTAAAATTGAGGCTGGTCAGTTAACTATCAAGATTGCAAATACCAATATCAACGCTTTAATAAATGAAGTTATGGTTTCGCTCAAACCGATCGCAGAAAAAAAAGGACTTACCCTCTCATCCAGCATTGGCGAAAACTTAAACATAGTGCCAACAGATGGCAGAAGATTAAAACAAGTCCTGATAAATTTGGTCAATAATGCAATCAAATTCACGGAGCAAGGTGCTGTGAATTTATCGGCAAAATTACAATATGACGAGAGTGAATTGAACGTTAAACCATTTTTAAAAATTTGCATCTCAGATACTGGCATCGGTATAAAGCCTTCTGATATAGACAAACTATTTCAGCCTTTTTATCAAATAGATAGCGGATTATCCAGACTGCACGATGGCACAGGCTTAGGGCTGGCAATATGTAAAAAACTAGTCAATTTAATGGGAGGAACTATTACTGTGAAAAGTGAATGGGGCAAAGGTAGTGAGTTCATCGTTAAGATACCAACAGAAATAAAGACAGAATGATGAAAACCACCATCTTATTAATTGAAGATAATGCGCAAAACAGCTATCTGACAACATTTATTTTGGAGTCAAATGGTTTTGAAGTATTATCCGTTGAAGATGGTGCAAAAGGAATAGCATTAGCTAAAGAAACAAAGCCTAAGCTTATTCTATTGGACATCCAGCTGCCAGTCATGAATGGATATGAAGTGGCGACACAACTGCGTAAAATACCCAGCTTGAATGATGTGCCGATTATTGCGGTTACTTCATATGCAATGACTGGTGATCGCGAAAAGTGTTTGGCGGCTGGTTGTAACGGGTACATCGAGAAGCCTATTAATCCAGAAACCTTTATTTCAGAAATATCTGAATATTTAAAGGCTAATTAAGATGCCAAGGTGTCTATGACTTGTATACTGATAGTTGATGATAAACAAGATAATTTGTATTACCTTGAAACGTTATTATCAAGCCATGGTTATAGAGTAATGACGGCTACTAATGGTTTAGAGGCACTACAGCAAGCACGTAATAATCCACCACAGATCATTATCTCAGATTTGCTAATGCCCAATATGGATGGATATACCCTTTTGCGGAGCTGGAAAGCAGATTCATCACTCAATAAAATACCATTTATTGTCTATACAGCAACCTATACCGAGCCTGAAGATAAGGATTTAGCATTAAACCTTGGTGCTGATGCATTCATATTAAAACCCTCGGAACCGACTGACTTTATTGAGATTGTTCGTGAGGTGCTATCTGAACAAACGGTCAGGCGACCTGTAAGCACAATTGCAGATGAAACAAAAGACTTAAGTGAATATAACAGCATCTTAATCAGAAAACTTGAAGAGAAAACGCTTCAACTGGAAAACGTCAATCGTGTTTTATCAGAAGAGAATGCCAAACTTAAAGCAGCAGAAAAAAGAATTCAGCATCTGGCCTACTTTGATCTGTTAACGAATCTTCCTAACAGACGGTTTCTCATGGACCGTCTGCAACAATCACTCGCTGCTAATGCTAGATTAAAAAGTAATGGTGCTTTGCTTTATATTGACTTAGATAACTTTAAAACACTTAATGATACACGTGGACATAGTGTCGGCGATATCTTACTGGCAGAGGTTGCAAAAAGACTACGTACATGCTTAAGAGATGGCGACACTTTAGCGCGTATTGGCGGTGACGAGTTTGTTGTGATTTTAGAAAATCTTGATAATGATCTTTCCAAAGCAGCCATTCTTGCTGAAGCTGTATGCGGCAAAATTATTACATCCATTCAATCTCCTTTTCTACTGGATGGCTACACATATCATTGCTCAACAAGCATTGGTGTCGCACTGTTTAGTAATACTACATTTACGATTGATGAACTGCTACAGAGGGCAGACATTGCCATGTACCAAGCAAAAGCTGCTGGCCGAAACACATCAAGATTTTATGATCCAGAAATGCAAGCATCAATTGCAGAGCGTTCACTTCTAGAGAGAGATTTGCGGATCGCAATTAGCAATCACCAACTTAAATTGTATTATCAAGTTCAAGTAGATCATTTAGGTAAAGCACATGGTGTGGAAGCATTATTGCGCTGGCAGCACCCAGAAAAAGGTCTCATATTGCCAATGCAATTTATTCCATTAGCAGAAGATAGTGGGCTTATTATCACGATTGGCCGATGGGTAATGGAAACTGCTTGCGCGCAAATAAAAAAATGGGAAACGAGCCCTCTCACAAGCAATTTACAAATTGCGATTAATGTCAGCGCTTCTCAGTTCCATGAACCTAATTTTGTAGATGATGCTTCTGAAATAATTGCCCGCCATGCAATAAACCCTAACCGCTTAAAGCTGGAGCTTACAGAAAGCCTGGTTCTCAACGACATTGAAGAAGCTATTCACAAAATGCATGACCTTAAAAAAATAGGCGTAAGCTTTTCGATGGACGATTTTGGCACAGGCTTTTCATCTCTGTCTTACCTAACTAAACTGCCATTAGACCAATTAAAAATTGATCAAAGTTTTGTCCGCAACATCTGTTCAGACGCCAGAGATGCCGTTGTTGTGCAAACGATCATAGGGATGGCGAACAACTTAGGTATAGATGTTATTGCGGAAGGCGTAGAAGATAAGGCACAACAAAAACTTTTAGCAAAACATAAATGTAAATTTTATCAAGGCTATTTATTTGGCAAGCCAATGCCAATAGAGGAACTTGAAAAAACGCTAAATAGTAAAACTATATCTAGTCGACTAAACAACCATGAACAAACGCTTTAATATTCAGAATGATATTATTCCATTTAATCTTTTTGAATCTATTAATGGCTTATTCGCACCGTTAATTAGTAGCAATCTTCACCACGCCATAAATGAGATATACAGTATATCCAATATAAGTAGCCACTAAAAGAGTACCACTGAATCGGCTGATGCTCTTTTCTCCAATAGCTCTACGTGTATAACCCAATGCAAAAAGCAGAATTGTTAAAACAAGCATGATTATCCAGTCACGTGATAACACTTCAGCAGGTACTTGCATTGGATGAATCGCACTCGCCAAGCCAACGACAGCAAGCGTATTGAAAAGGTTTGAACCAATTACATTCCCTACGGCTAGATCGTGTTCCCCTTTTCGCGCAGCAGCAATAGAGGAAGCCAATTCTGGCAGAGATGTGCCGACGGCGACAACGGTCAAGCCAATAATTAAATCACTGACACCCAACCCGTGCGCTATATTCACGGCTCCCCAGACTAACATACGCGAACTGATAACGAGCAACACCAAACCCACAACGAGCATACCCCATGCTTTAGCTGGTTTAATGTATTCAAGCTCCTGATCTAGTTCAGTCTCTAATGAATCACCATGAAATGATTGCTGCCTGCTTTGCAAGGTCATCCAAGTAAAAACCACTAATAAAACAGCCAGTTCAATAAATCCTTCTGTGCGAGTAATTTGTCCATCATAAAGATGAAAGAAAGCCAAAATAGTAACCGCTAATAATATTGGCAGTTCCCGTTTAAGTACTTGCGATCGTATCAACACCGGACTCACTAAAGCAGTAATACCAAGAATAAGTGCAATATTCGTAATATTAGAGCCATAGGCATTACCTAATGCCAGCCCTGGATTACCTTGCATTGCGGAAAGCACTGAAACTGACATTTCTGGTGCAGAAGTGCCAAAACCGATTATCACCATCCCAACTAATAATGTAGACATACCAAGGTTTAGAGCAACTGCAGCCGCTCCATCCACAAATAAGTCCGCACTCCAAACCAGTATGCCAAGACCAATCACAATCATTACTATCGACAACAACATGCGCTACTCTTCTTTGTCTAAATACATGATTATAAGCTACCTAAGACATACCCAATCACCAAACCAACAATCAGTGCGATTGTCAGTCCCCGATAAGTCAGTACATCTTTGGAGTACCCCCGTTTAATTGCAACATAGGCCACGGCATAACCGATTGCATTTAGCAACCAGATAAAAGACATGGTTAGTATCTTGACTAGGATTGGACCAATGATGGGTATTAATGTAATCACACCTAAAAGCCAAGTGACCAATCCGGAATAAAAACCAACTAAGACGGCACCGCCTGCTGTTAGCTTTGCATCCCAATTAAAATGATAGGCTAGCAGACCAACTATACTAAGTAATAATAAAACTGGCAGCATCAGTTTCCAGCGACCATGTTGTGGCGGCAGAATGACTTTGTCATCAAAAACACGTTTTTTTAAGGCTTTTTTTAACAACCAAACGTTTTCTACTGCTTCGCATTGGCCCTTCAGACCGCCTTCCACAACTTCTGTTGTCAGCAACGTTAAATCATAAACGTCTTGATAATGTTGGTTAATTTCTAAGTTGGTTGTTGAGAATGGCGGACCTTTCATCACGCTTTGATCATACTCAAATGTGACCAGTAACTGTGGTGCGCTATCTGTAATGGTGATGAGGTGCCTACTGTAGCGCTTTCTCATATCAGCAGGTAATGCAACGAATGCTGCCCGATCATAAATGGCATCAACATCACTTAACTCCATTTTTGTTAGATCAAAGATATCGCCTACATAAATATCGATATTATCAGCACTATAACGTGTCAGTTTACCTTTCTCGATAATGCTTGGTTCTAATTGCAAACCTTCAAATAATTGATTCACTGCGATAGCACTCAACTCAACACCAACAACACGATGCCCTTGAGAAAGCAACCAGGCAATATCCAACGTCTTACCACAGAGGGGAACAAACACACGGCTATCGGCTGATAAGACCAATGCTTCAATATTACTTACCAGCAGAGGGTTTGCTTCATCCTTGTGGAAGCCAATCACGTTAGCTTCCCATTTTTGATGCCAAAAGTCTGGTTCCATTTTTCACCTCATTACTAAAATATGCCACCTTCTACATAAAACAAAAGCCGCATTTGCGGCTTTTGTTAATCAGTCGGCAACTATAGAACGGTTTCAGTAATAGGAATTACTTTTTTACCGTTTGTTAAAGTGTCTAACGCAGCTTTATATTCTGTCATTTGATCAAAGTTTAAATATTTATAGATATTTGCAACATCCTCTAACTTGTTACCAACAGTCTCTAAATACTCTGAAGGTGTTGGCATTCTGCCTAATTTAGCACATACAGCCGCCAGCTCTGCTGAACCAAGATAGACGCGAGCGTCTCTTCCCATACGGTTATCAAAATTACGCGTTGAAGTAGAGAAAACAGTGGCTTTATCTTCCACTCTCGCTTGATTACCCATACAGAGAGAACAACCTGGTACTTCAGTTCTAGCGCCTGCTTTACCAAACACAGAGTAAACGCCCTCGTCTCTTAATTGCGCTTCGTCCATACGTGTTGGCGGTGCAATCCATAAACGGGTAGGAATATTACCAAGACCATCTAAGATTTTGGCTGCTGCACGATAATGACCAATATTAGTCATACAACTACCGATAAACACCTCGTCAATTTTATCACCTTGAACTTCAGATAGCTTTTTGACATCATCAGGATCATTTGGGCATGCGACCAATGGCTCTGTAATCGTGGCTAAGTCAATTTCAATCACATGTGCATATTCGGCATCAGTATCAGCTTTCATCAATTTAGGTTCTGCTAACCAAGCCTGCATACTCTCAATACGACGCTGTAAAGTACGTGCATCTTGATAGCCCCCATCAATCATGTTTTGCAGTAACACAATATTTGATTGTAAGAATTCTTTTACCGAAGCTTCACCCAATTGAACGGTACATCCATTAGCAGAACGCTCTGCCGATGCATCGGACAATTCAAATGCTTGCTCGACTTTTAAATCTGGCAAGCCCTCTATCTCTAAAACACGGCCATTAAAAATATTTTTCTTGCCTTGTTTAGCAACTGTTAATGTACCCTCCTGAATCGCTGCGTATGGAATGGCGTTAACCAAATCACGTAAGGTAATCCCTGGCTGCATTTCACCTTTAAATCGGACTAACACAGATTCTGGCATATCAAGTGGCATCGCACCTGTTGCCGCAGCAAATGCCACCAAACCTGAACCAGCTGGAAATGAAATACCTATTGGGAAACGTGTATGTGAGTCTCCACCTGTTCCAACGGTGTCTGGCAATATCATGCGATTCAACCAAGAGTGAATGATGCCATCACCTGGTTTCAGCGTCACCCCACCACGACTTGAAATAAACTCTGGTAAGGTATGTTGTAAATTGATATCAACTGGCTTTGGATAAGCGGCAGTGTGGCAAAAACTTTGCATCACTAAATCACTACTAAAACCTAAACATGCCAGCTCTTTTAGTTCATCTCGTGTCATGCCACCAGTCGTATCTTGTGACCCGACTGTTGTCGCCTTAGGCTCACAGTAGGTTCCAGCACGCACACCTTGCCCTTCTGGTAGACCACACGCACGTCCAACCATTTTTTGTGCCAACGTATAGCCCTTGCCAGTATCAGCTGCTGGCACCGCTTTAATAAAGATGTTGGTATCACCCATATCTAATGCCTTCCGCGCATTTGACGTCAGGCCTCTACCAATAATGAGCGGAATACGGCCACCAGCACGCACCTCATCTGCAATGGTAATTGGATTCATCTTAAATTCAGAAATGATGTCCCCAACCTCGTTCAGGATTTTGCCTTCATAAGGCTTGATGGTAATCACATCACCTGTTTTCATCTTGTCGACATCACATTCGATTGGGAATGCGCCAGAGTCTTCTGCTGTGTTAAAGAAAATTGGCGCAATTTTGTTGCCAATAACAATCCCACCTGTTCGCTTGTTAGGAATATGCGGGATATCTCGACCCATCCACCATTGCACAGAATTAATCGCTGATTTACGTGATGACCCCGTACCAACAACATCACCCACATAAGCCAAAGGCAAACCTTTTGCTTTCAATTGTGTAATTTTCGCTATGCCATCAGGCATTTTACTTACTAACATAGCATTTGCATGTAGTGGAATGTCTGGACGACTCCATGCTTCCTGAGCAGGACTCAAATCATCAGTGTTGGTCTCACCATCCACTTTGAAGACTATTACCTTAATTTCTTCAGGCAGTGCTGGTTTAGCGGTAAACCACTCCGCATTAGCCCAAGACTCAATCAACGCTTTTGCATGCGGATTGCCCGCTTTCATCTTAGCTTCCACATCATAAAAAGCGTCATACATTAAAATCGTTTTTGATAAAGCTTTAACTGCATGTTCGGCCATTGGCGTATCGAGCATTTCGACCAAAGCTAGAACGTTGTAACCACCTAACATAGTCCCCAACAATGCAACTGCTTTATCAGCATTAATCAACGGTGAGCTTGCCTCGCCTTTAGCGATATCAGCCAAAAAAGCAGCCTTCACATACGCAGACTGATCAACACCAGCTGGGATACGATTTTCTAATAACTCAAGTAACAATTCATGTTGCCCTGCTGGAGGGTTTTTTAGCAGCTCAACCAGTGTCGCCACTTGCTCTGCCGTTAGCGGCAATGGTGGTAAATTTTGCGATTTGCGTTCTTCTACATGTGCTAAATATTCTTCTATCATACGATTTATCTATTTTCCTAACTTGATTTTTTAAATTTTAGTTTGCTTACTCTGTGAATTCTTCGGCAAAGGATGTGCCACAACTATTGCTATTTGATAACACTTCCCATTTATCTAATATGGCCTTTTGGTAGCCTGCACCATGCTTTAACTCTAAAAAAGCACGCACCTCAAAGACATCGGCGAAGCCGTTCTTGTCTGTATCCATTTTAGCTACATTATCCTCCACTGTTGGCCCGACATACTGTCCATTGTTATCGGTTAAATACTCGAGCAACTCAACGGCACCTGCAAACTGCATTGTGCTCAATAAAGTCGCGATAAGTAATGTAGTCAACCACTTTTTTTGCATGCTTTCACCTCAATTCATACTACCATTTTGATTGAGATTAATCCATTTTATGCGCATAGATTGTGACTAACTGCACAAAATATTACTGTTAATCCACTCATTAACTTGCAGGCACAATATCAATCACTTTATGCGCAATTTTCTCTTTCCATAATGCTGGGCCCGTTTGATGCACAGACTCACCATTAGCACTCACCGCAACAGTAACAGGCATATCGACTACTTCAAATTCATAAATAGCCTCCATGCCAAGATCCTCAAATGCTAATACTTTTGCCTGTTTAATGGCTTTACTTACTAAGTAAGCAGCACCACCTACTGCCATTAAGTAGACTGACTCATGCTTGGCAATTGACGCTAATGCTGTCGGACCTCGCTCAGCTTTACCAATTGAACCAAGTAAACCCGTGTTAAGCATCATGTCACTATAGCTGTCCATTCTTGTTGCTGTTGTTGGCCCTGCAGGACCAACAGCTTCATCACGCACTGCATCGACTGGACCAACGTAGTAAATAAATCGATTAGTAAAATCAACGGGTAACTGCTCACCGTTATCTAACATCGCTGCTATGCGCTTATGTGCGGCATCACGCCCTGTCAGTAATTTTCCTGACAACAGTAATGTTTGCCCTGCCTGCCATGATTTTGTCTCTTCTTTAGTTACTGTGTTTAAATCGACCCGTTTTGCATTGGCATCTGGCGCCCAACGCACAGCGGGGTAAGCATTCAAATCAGGTGGCGTTAACTCAGCAACGCCACTGCCATCCAACACAAAATCTGCATGTCGCGTTGCTGCACAATTCGGAATAATAGCGACTGGCAAGCTGGCTGCATGCGTTGGGTAATCTAATATTTTGACATCTAGCACCGTTGTTAAACCACCTAACCCTTGTGCACCAATACCGAGTGCATTCACCTTCTGATAAATTTCCAAACGCAACTCTTCTATGTGACTCTTTGCACCATTTTTCTTTAATATGTGCATATCAATTGGCTCCATCAGTGACTCTTTCGCCATTAACATTGCCTTTTCAGCACTACCACCAATACCGATGCCCAACATACCGGGTGGACACCAACCCGCACCCATTTGGGGCACCACATTAAGCACCCAATCAACGATGCTTTCATTAGGATTAAGCATGACAAACTTTGCTTTATTCTCTGAACCACCGCCTTTCGCAGCAATTTTTACCTCTACTGTATTGCCCGCAACAAGTGATACATGGGTAACGGCAGGGGTGTTATCGCGTGTATTGACGCGCTTGCCCGCTGGGTTACTCACAATCGAGGCACGCAACTTATTCTCTGGCAACAGATAAGCTCGACGTACACCCTCATTTACCATCTGTTCAATGTCCAAGTTCGAATTTTCTGCATTCGACACCCATTGCACATCCATTCCTATTTTGATAAAAGCAACAACAATGCCAGTATCTTGGCATATCGGACGCTTACCCTCAGCGCACATGCGTGAGTTGGTTAATATTTGTGCCATCGCATCTTTTGCAGCTGGCGACTCTTCCAACTTATAGGCCTCAGCTAGGGCTTGGATATAATCTTCTGGGTGATAATACGAGATGAATTGCAGTGCATCTGCAATACTCTGTATAAAATCTGCTTTTTTAATCTTGCTTTTCATCTTTGTCATCGTTTACCTATGGCTCTTTGCCGTGGCGATTTCAGGTGTGATATTTTTGCGTAAAATTTTGCCGTTTTTAGTGCGTGGAAAATCTTCGGCAAGATAGACTACTTTCGGTACTTTATAGGCGGCAAGATGTTGTTTACCAAAATCAATTAAGTCATTTGGTGTCGTCTGCGCGTTCGGTTTCAAAATAGCGTAACATGCAACTAGCACTTTATCCTTTTCCAGTTCCTCGCCTATCGCAGCACAATCAGCAATGTCTGGGTGACCTTTATATACGCGCTCAATTTCATAGGGTGAAACGCGATAGCCAAAACTCTTAATGATGTCATCTTTACGGCCTAAAAACCAAATGTAGCCATCGTCATCATATTTTGCGTAATCTCCAGTGAAAAAGTAACCATCATGCTTGTATTTTGCGGTTTCTTCATCTAAATTCCAGTATCGTAAAAATACACCTGGATCAGTCAATGGAATACTAATCATCCCCTCTTCACCCGCTGGTACTTCTTGTAACGTTTCTGGGTTGAGTAATTTAATATCATGGCCAGGCTGGGCAAAACCAGCTGAACCTGGTCGAATCGGACGATAAATACTTTGCGATAGGTAATACGAAAATTCACTCATCCCCACTGCTTCATATATATCAAATCCAAACCGATCTTTCCATTGGCTAAGGACTTCATCCGACAAATGTTCACCTGCACTCATATAATGACGAATCGTTGGTAAATTCACTTTAGTTGCATCTGTTTTTTGCAGAATTTGGCGATATATTGTCGGCACACCAATAAAAATTGTGGCCCGATGCTTCTGTATTAAATCAAGCCATTTTTGCGCATCGTTTTTACCCTC
>JBFIDU010000010.1:0-17473 GCA_041603755.1 Methylophilaceae bacterium | reverse complement strand
TAACAGCGATGCAATTAGACTGTTTTAACGCAGCGCTAATTATTGATGTAGTAACAGAATTTTAAATTTTAAGGAGTATTAACATGGCAGCAGTATTAGGTACAAACGTAGCATCAATGTTTAACGTTAATGCGTTAGGCAAATCTAAAATGGATTTAGATACATCACTAGCACGTCTTTCTTCAGGTAGTCGTATTAACTCTGCTAAAGATGACGCAACTGGTTTAACACTAGCAATCGGTTTTGATTCAAAACTACGTGGCTCTTTACAAGCACAACGTAACGCAAACGATGGCATTGCTAAAGCACAAACGAACGACAGTTACTTGGCACAAATTACAGAAAACACACAACGTTTACGTGAAATTGCCGTGCAATTAGGTGGTACAGCAAGTGGTGTTGAAACAACAGCACTGAATGCAGAAAACACACGTATTTCAAGCTTGATTCAAGCAACTGGCGCTGTGGTTGTGAATGCTGATGGCGGTACGGTTACTGGTGTGGGTGTAGCATTTACATCAACTTCTGTAACAACAGTTGCAAGTGCTGATACATTGCTAACAGCTGTTTCAACAGCACGTGCACAATTTGGTGCGGATATGGCGACATTCCAATCAGCATCTAATAACTTGGGTAACTCAGCAGTTAACATTGCAGCGCAACTAAGTTCAGTAAGAGATACTGATTATGCTTCAGAGTCTGCAACAATGACGAAGAATAGTATTCTTCAACAAGCTGGTACTGCAGCGTTGTCACAAGCTAACCAAGCACCTAATAACATCCTACAGTTATTACGTTAATAAATGGTTAGGTTGTCAATGTAAGAAACAAACCGACCAGAAGCTCTGGTCGGTTTTTGGGCAAAGGAGACAAAGATTATGTCTGTTTATGAAGTTGGTTCAACAGGAAATGGCAGCGTGCCATATCGGTCCACTCTGCCTGATAAAGTTGTGTTAACAAATCAAAAAGATACTGAAAGTGTAGCAGAAAAAAAATTACAAAAAAATATTACACCTGATGCCTTGCAAAAAGCGATTGATGAAGCAAATGAAGTATTGAGTCAAGTAAGGCCAGATTTGAAATTTGTTGTCGATAATGAAACAAAAGAAGTGGTTGTGATGTTTGTATCGCCAGATACGGGTGATGTCGTTAATCGTTATCCAACCGAACGCGCCATGGCAATTAGTCATGAAATTGTGAAGTCACAAGAGCAGCGTTTACAGTTGGATAAGGATTACCAAAGAAAGACAGATGAATTAGTCGGATTGTTTGTTAAACAAAGAATATAAGGAAAGAACATTATGGCAGTTTCAGGATTGAGCGCGAGCAGTATTGATGTTACCGCTATTGTCAGCCAATTGATGGATGTCGAGCGTGGCCCAGTTAACAAACTGAACAAGAAGTCAGCCAGTTATGAAACACAGCTTTCTGTATTTAGTACACTCAAAGGTAAAATTTCCAGCTTTCAATCATCTGTGCGGGCATTAAGCGATACTGGCAGCTTTAAATCATTCTCTGCTAGTTCGACTAACACGAGTGCATTAACAGCTTCAGCGGGAAGTACAGCAAATCCTGGGACGTATACGCTTAATGTATCAAGCTTGGCACAGTCGCAACAATTGGTGGCAGCCGGCCAAGTAACGAGTAATTCAGCCATAGGTACAGGCACAAGTACAACAATTAGTTTTGATTTTGGGACGATTACAGGTGGCACGTTTGATAACGGCACAGGTACATATTCTGGCGCTAACTTTACTTCAGCTGGCGCTGGCTTGAAAACAGTCACTATTGATAATACGAATAATACGCTAGAAGGTATTCGAGATGCTGTGAATAGCGCTAATATTGGCGTAACGGCAAGCATTGTTAATGACGGAGGTGCCTCACCTTATCGCTTGGTGTTTAGCTCTAAAGCAACTGGCGTGAATAATAGTATGAGTGTTTCTGTCTCCGGCGATGCAACACTCAGTAGCTTGTTGACTAACGATCCTGCTGGTGCACAGAACATGTCAGAAACACTGACGGCACAAAATGCGAACTTCAATGTAAATGGTGTTGCTATTTCTAAATCATCTAACATTGTGACTGATGCAATTCAAGGTGTGACATTGAATTTGCAACAAGTGACAACCGAGCCTGTTAATCTGACTATTGCCAAAGATACTGCAGCGATTAAAGAAGCAGCTAATAAATTTATTACTGAATACAATGGGTTAATGAGTGACTTAAAAAGTCTATCCGCTTATGCATCCAATGGTAAATCAGCTGGTAGTTTAGCGGGAGACCCAGCTGTCAGACAAATGATTAGTGAGTTAAGGGCGATTATTGGTGGCACTGTCAGTGGTGGTACTTATCAAGCACTATCAAATGTCGGCATTACTACCAGTGTAGGTGTGGGTCTTGCGCTAGACACTACATTATTCAATAAAGCAATCGATGAAAACTTGGATGATTTAGCTAACCTTTTTACCTCTAGTGAAGGTTTTGCCACCAAACTAAACGATTGGGCAACCACATCATTAAATATCACACTAACAAACAGAACCAATAACATCAGTGATGCCATTGGTGCTATTAAAAATGAAGTGGTATTACGTGAAGTGCGCCTTGCTAGCTTGGAAAAACGTTATACCGCACAGTTTACAAACTTGAACGTAGTTTTGGCAGGCATGAGCTCACAGATGAGTTTTATTAGTCAAGCTTTTGGTAAGAGTAGCAGTAGCTAATAACAAAATATAGAGGAAATAATATGTTTGGAACTAACGCAAATATTAATCAATATAAAAAGATCAGTATTGAATCCAGTATTGATGCGGCAAACCCTGTAGAGCTTATTGTGATGCTTTATGACGGTGCGATTGTTGCCTGCAATGCAGCAATTCCTTATGTGAAGCAAAATGATTATAAAAACAGAAGCCACTATATTTATAAGGCTATCAGGATTATTCAATCTGGTTTGAGAATGAGCCTAGATCATGAAGTCGGTGGTGATATAGCAGTTAACTTAGATGCACTTTATATCTATATGACTAATCAGCTGGTTAAAGCCAATATAGAGGTTATAGAAGAACCGATAAAAGAAGTCATTCGGTTACTAACAGAGCTGCGTGGCGCATGGCAGCAGATAAGTAAGACTGATGCCGCGAAGATGGCACCATCTAAAGAAACGCTTAAAAAAAATGAAATTGCATATATGGAAAAGGTCTAATCATGAGTTACGAAAAAGTATGTTCACTATATGAGTCTGTTGCAGAAGTGACGAATCAGATGTTACAGGCAGCACAAAATCAAGATTGGGACGAGCTTGCAGAGCTGGAAGTTACCTGCGCAGATTATGTCGAGCAGATTCGTGATTATGATGAAGTGCAACCTGAAGCGGGTGATGCGTATAAACGTAAGCTAAAAAGTATTAAAGTGATTTTGGCCAACGACCGCGAAATTAGAAATTTGATGGCACCTTGGATGATGAAGCTAAACAATATGCTCAGTAGCGGAAATACCAACAACAAGTCAGTGAAACATTTACGCATGTAACACGATGACAACTGATGGATAAATCTAGCAACTTGATGAGTGTTAAACCTCTGGCTAAAATTAGCCCGCTCACTGCTGTTGCTGGAATTGGGCACGCCGCGCAAGGCTTAGAATCCAGAGCTGAAAATCTAGCAAAACAACAAGCTGCGCTTACAGCAAAGTTGGCGGAGTTTGTGCTCAAAAGTCCTTCGAGTAATGCCGTGTCGACTGCCAACGTCAGCGACGCAGCAAAGTTAATTGTTGAAGCCCTTAAGCAGGCTGAGGCTAAAGGCATTTCTGAGAAGTTTATGGCGCAGCAAGTGATCAGCCATCGTCCAAATAACCCTGAAGTTGTTGCGCAACAATTAAAAGCAGCGATTAACAATAGTGGCTTGTTCTATGAGTCTCACTTAAAAGCATTTGTTGAAGGCCATCGCCATATTAATGCAATTAAACAAGAGCCACAAAACCTGCTACAACAAAATTTACAATCAATATTGCCGCAACAATTGCATATCCTAGAACATCAGCGATTATCATGGCATGGTGAAGTGTGGCCGAACCAAAGGATGGACTGGGAGATATATATAGATAGTGAGCGAGAAAGTAATCAGCAACAACAAGGCAAAGGAGATGCGTTAACTGCTCCCGTCTCCAGCGATTTGACCTTACATTTGCCTCGCTTAGGTAAAGTATCAGCGAAAATTAGTATTAAAAATGGACGGATGCAGATTGGTATTTCAGCAGGGGAACAAGCTGCTTTAGCATTAATGAATGCCAATAAACCTGCACTGGTGAGTGCAATAACGCGACATGGGCAAGCGCTTGAACGCTTGACGGTTATTAGCGATGACTAATGTAAACCCACAGCAACAAGCGGTTGCACTTGCGTATGATGATGTGAATGACTTTGCGCCAAAAATTGCTGCAAAAGGTCGTGGTCTGATAGCGGAGCAAATTATTGCGAAAGCAAAAGAAAATGGTGTCGCAGTGCATGAGTCGAAAGAGCTGGTAGCGATGTTAATGCAAGTGAATTTAGATGATCATATTCCACCATCGTTATACCAGGCGATTGCTGAAATCTTGGCTTGGTTGTATGCCTTGGAATCAGGACATCCTATATCTGCACCACAACTCACGCTACCACAAACGCTTTAAAAAATGAGATGTGGCTAATGGCTACACCTGCATATTCATGATGTCTTGGTATGCTGAAACAAGTTTATTTCTAACTTGTACCGTAGCTTGAAATGCAATATTTGATTTCTGACCAGCAATCATGACATCAGAAAGACTGACGCTATCGTCACCTAGCACAAAGTTTTTGCTTAATGTTTCTGCAGTGCGCTGTGTTTGATTGACTTGGTTTAAGGAGGCTTTTAAGGCTTCAGAAAAATTGACCTTATCTGATTTTTCGCTTTTTTGTATGCCTGTTGCGAGACCGAGGCTATTTGTTTCGCGCACTTGTGGCCGCTGTGCCGCAGCTTTCATCTGCGCCAACATAGATTCTATTCTCGCTGAGTCTATTCCACCAGTTTTCATATATCACTCCGTTTAGCCATTTATCCTAATATCTGACAAGTAGCTAATTTAACATTTTGTTGCAGATAGGAGCTTTGAAATAAGATGGAAAAAAGTGCTTTATTCAAGCATTGAAAAATTAAAGTTTTCCGCATAATGGAATTTAATAAGTCATCAATGTGATTTTATTGTGATGTGCAGTACTAATGACTAGATGCAAACAAGATTGAAGTGGAGAACATGAATAATGGCACAAGATGCAAGCTTAAATAATGGGGTACCAGGTCTTTTACCTCAGCAAATAGGCAGTAAGCTCTTCTTACTTGCTGGGATTGCAGCTGTTATAGCTGTGATGGTCGTTTTCTGGTTGTGGAGTCAGCAACCAGACTATCGTGTTTTATTTTCAAATTTTAGTGACAAAGATGGCGGGGCAATTGTTGCTGCCTTAGATAAAATGAATGTCCCATACAAACTATCAGATAGCGGGACAGCTATTTTGGTGCCTGCCGCTCAAGTACACCAAGCAAGATTAAAGCTCGCATCAGAAGGTTTACCTAAAGGCGGTAACATCGGTTTTGAACTGTTAGAAAAGCAGAAGTTTGGTGTTTCACAATTTGTGGAGCAGGTCAATTTTCAACGTGGTTTAGAGGGTGAACTAGAGCGCAGCATTCAGGCAATTGACTCTGTCGAGTCTGCAATCATTCATTTGGCAATTCCAAAACAATCCGTTTTTGTGCGCGATCAGCAAAAGCCAACTGCATCTGTATTGTTAAACGTACTTCCTGGCAGACATCTTGATGCTAATCAAGTTAGCGCTGTTGTGCACTTAGTGGCAAGCAGTGTGCCAAACTTACCAACCGCAAATGTTACAGTTGTCGATCAAAATGGGAATCTGCTCTCAGACACGACCAAAAAGCCTGGTGCTAAAAATTTAGATCCAGCACAGCTTAAATATGTTGATGAAATGCAACAAAATATTGCCAGACGTGTTGAATCCATCATCGTACCGATTGTTGGTGCTGGTAACGTACGCGCAGAAGCTAGCGTAGAGGTTGACTTTAGTACAACAGAACAAGCTGCAGAGATTTATAAACCGAATCAGAACACTACCGATGTGGCTGTACGTAGCATGCAAAGCAATGAGTCACAAGTTGTTGATGGTGCAGGTGCAACCGGTGTGCCAGGTGCTTTATCGAATCAACCCCCAGAAGATGCGACAGCACCAATTACGACTGAAGAAGGTGAAGCAACGACAGCAGTGGCTGCTGCAACACCAGTTAAGTCTCAAAAGAATACAACAACTAACTTTGAGGTTGATAAAACAGTCCGTTATGTTCAACAACCGATGGGTGGTGTTAAACGGATTAATGTTGCCGTTGTGGTGAATAATATGCCCGTTGTCGATGCTGAAGGTAAGACAACTTACCGTCCATTGACGGATGCAGAAAAGCAACAAATTAATGATTTGGCAAGACAGGCTATGGGTTTCAATGAAGCGCGTGGTGATGCACTTGCTGTGGTGAATAGTGCTTTTGCACAAGCTGCTGTAGAGCCATTGCCAGAAGTGCCAGTATGGCAAAATGCAGCGACCATTGAGTATGTGAAAGATGCATTGCGCTTTATCGTTGGCATAGTAGCGATGTTCCTATTGTATAAGAAAGTGCTCAAACCAATGTTCAATAAGCTAACGGAGCCATTAGCAATTGCGAATAACCGTCAGCAAGCGCTGCCAACATTGAATAGTGGTAACGGCGAAGTCGTCATGGAGGAAAGCCCTCAGATAATCTCTCGATACAATCAAAGTCTAGACTCAGCAAGACAAATTGCTGCTGAGAACCCAAGAATGGTTGCTAGTGTTGTTTCAGGCTGGACGAGTGGAGCATCAAAATGAGTGATGATGGCGTAATGAAAAGTGCAGTGCTGATGCTGGCTATCGGTGAAGACGAGGCAGCAGAGGTGATGAAATATTTATCACCGAAGGAAGTGCAAAAATTAGGTGCAGCCATGGCAACACTAAAATCAGTCGGCAGAGAACAAGTAGAAACTACTGTTAATGATTTTCTGAGCGTGGCTGATGCTAGCAGCGATTTCGGTTTGGATTCTGATGAGTATATTCGCTCTGTATTGAGAAAAGCATTAGGAGATAAAGCAGAAAGCGTATTAGACCGTATTTTGCATAATAGTGATTCTAGTGGTATCGAAAGTCTCAAGTGGATGGACGCTGGAACCGTAGCTGAACTGATCAAAGATGAACATCCACAGATTATTGCAACAATCTTGGTCCATCTTGACGCGGACCATGCTTCAGAAATTTTATCGCAATTTAGTGACCGTCTACGGCAGGATGCTTTATTACGTATTGCCACACTGGATGGTGTGCAACCAACCGCACTTAAAGAATTAAACGAAGTGCTAGGTAAATTACTATCTGGCAATGACAGTTTGAAGAAACAATCGATGGGTGGCGTGAAAGTAGCCGCTGAAATAATGAACTATTTCGGCGGGGATGTTGAGACCTCTGTTATGGAAGGTTTGCGGAATTACGACGAGGATTTAGCGCAGCAAATTATGGATACCATGTTTGTATTTGATGACATTATCAATATTGATGACAAGGGTATTCAAGTGATGTTGCGGGAAGTGCAATCTGAAACATTAATTATTGCGCTGAAAGGCACAACAGCAGAAATGCGCGAGAAGATATTTAAGAATATGTCTTCTAGAGCAGCTGAGATGATGCGAGAGGATTTAGAAAGTAAAGGTCCTGTGAAGTTATCAGAAGTCGAAGCGCAGCAAAAACAAATGCTACAAATTGTCAGACGTTTAGCTGATGAAGGTCAAATCATGTTAGGTGGTAAAGGTGGAGATGATGAGTATGTCTGATAATCCACTGCCTAAAGAACAACAGACTGCTTATCAACGATGGGAAATGTCAGCATTTTCAGAAGAAAATGCAAACAACAGCTTTCGTCCTAATAAAGCAAAGACGCCAACAGCGGCTGCGAGCAGTATTTCTGGTGCTTTAGAGAAAGTACGTAAGGAAGCCTACACAAAAGGCATGCAAGAAGGTTTTGCTGTTGGTATGGCGAAAGCAAAAGAGTACGCAGAGCAAGAGCGCGAAAAGTTTTTAAACATTGCAGCCGGATTTGAACGCGCACTTGAGTTTGCCGATCAAGCAATCGAAGAGGATATTCTGAAGCTTGCGTTAGACATCGCAAAACGCGTGATGAAGACTAAGATTGAAGTGAACCCAGAAGTCGTGCTGCCTGTGGTGAGAGATGCGATTCATTATCTGCCACATGTACAAAAACCAGCAAGAATCATTGTTCACCCAGAGGATGCGCGTATTTTAAGAAGTCAATTAGGCGAAGAGCTTTCAGAACAAGTTTGGCAGATTCAAGAAGATCATCATATTGAACGCGGCGGTTGCTTAGTCGAAACAGGCGAAAATCAAATTGATGCAAGCAATGAAATGCGATGGAAACGTATTACTCAGGCTTTAGCGCAAACGAATGATTGGTTAATCCCTTGATAGAAGCTAGCGTACATGGCGAGCGTTGGCAAAGCTATCTCAAAGACTGTCACGAGATTTTGAATATAGTTGAGCCAGTCGAAATCGCCGGCAGAATTATTAAACTGACGGGTTTAGTCATGGAAGCAGCAGGTATTAAATTGCCCATCGGCAGTGCCTGTTATGTCCCACTATCTGGCGGACGAAGAGTTGAGGCGGAGGTAGTTGGGTTTGATGGCGATAAATTACTATTGATGCCGCAAAGTGGTGTCGATGGCGTCGTGCCTGGTGCTAAAGTTTTTGCGATGGATGTTGCCGATGCACTACCAAAACCTAAACATCATAATCAACCCAGAAGAAGAGCTTCTGATCGTACCCGACATTTACCTGTGGGTAGTGGTTTACTTGGGCGTGTATTGGATGGTGCGGGCAATCCACTGGATGGCCTAGGAAAAGTCATTACAGAGAAAAGCGCGCCACTAACGGCAAGAAATATCAACCCGCTAGAGCGTGCGCCGATTGAAGAAATATTAGATGTTGGCGTCCGAGCAATTAACAGTATGTTGACAATAGGACGCGGACAAAGAATGGGTTTATTTGCAGGCTCAGGTGTTGGTAAGAGTGTTTTGCTAGGCATGATGGCACGCTACACCACTGCGGATGTCATCGTGGTTGGTTTGATTGGTGAAAGAGGACGTGAGGTACAAGAGTTTATTGAGCAGATTCTTGGCGAAGAAGGACTAAAGCGTTCTGTTGTTGTTGCAGCGCCTGCCGATTCTCCAGCTCTGATGCGTTTGCAAGGTGCTAATTATGCGACCACAATCGCTGAGCATTTCCGCAATGAGGGTAAAAATGTGTTGCTGATTATGGACTCTCTCACGCGGTATGCGATGGCGCAACGTGAGATTGCCCTTGCGGTTGGTGAGCCACCTGCAACCAAAGGCTATCCACCATCGGTATTTGCTAAATTACCAGCATTAGTTGAACGAACAGGCAATGGCAAGCGGGGAGAAGGCTCAATAACGGCTTTTTATACTGTGCTGACCGAAGGTGATGATCAACAAGATCCAATTGCAGACGCTGCCCGCGCAATTCTAGATGGTCATATTGTGCTAAGTAGAGAGCTCGCAGAAAGTGGGCATTATCCAGCGATTGATATTGAGCAATCGATTAGTCGTGCGATGCAGAATATTGCTAATCCAGAACATCAAAAGCAGGCACGCATGCTTAAGCAATTACATGCGCGTTATATGCGCAGTGAGGATTTGATTAATGTTGGAGCTTACGAAATGGGCAGTGATTCCATCTTAGATAAAGCAATTGCAAAACATCCTGGCATTGTAGAATTTTTACAACAAGATATATATGAACGCGCCAATGTCTCGCAAAGCTTACAAGGCCTAAGTGAGGTGTTACAACATTAATATTGGAAAGTATAAATAATGGCTTCAGCATCTACTTCAACGCTCACAATGCTAGTGAATTTAGCCAGTGAGGAGGTTGATCTGGCAACAAAAAATTTAGCTGTTGCTAATCAAGCATTGAAGTTGGAGCAGGAAAAAAGTGCAATGCTGCAAACATATAAGCAAGATTATATTGATCAGTACAATGCGCAATTAAGTAATGGACTGGGCAAGGAGTTGCATTTGAACTATCAACGTTTTTTGCAAAATTTGGCACAAGCGATTGATGGGCAAGAACAGATGGTAATCGCTGCACAATATGAACGTGATAAAAAACGAGAAGTATTGCAAAAAGCGCAACAGAAGAAAATGTCATATGAAGTATTGATTAGTCGTGCGGAGAAAAAAGCACTGCATACGGCTAATAAAAGAGAACAGAAATTGATGGATGAATTTGCGATGCGTGCTAAACGCAAACATGCCAACTAAACCATCAAATGGATAATTAAATTAGGAATTGTGAAATGATGCAAAATTCGCCATTGTTAGTGACTAAAGTCAATTCAGCAAACAAGCCTAGAGATGTCATGGTTAATGAAAAGCAGCCTGCTGAAGAAAATCAGACTTTTAAGCAAATGCTTTCAAAACAGGTTGAACAGTCCGAGACCAAATCTGCCGATGACAAACAAGCTAAAGCTAAGCTAGATAATAAACAGCAAGCTAAAGCAAAAGATAAAGCTTCAGCAGAAGCTGAGCAATCACAAACAACGCTAGGGAGTGCTGCTCCTATCCCCAATATGTTAAGTGGAGAGCAGGAGTTGGCATTAGATACAGATGCGCAACAGCTTGCATCGGAAGTTACAGCGAAAACAGTCAAAGATGTGACTGATGGTGCTGTTGATTTAGATGTTGTTAAACAAACAGTGAACACACAAACTAGCATTGCTAATGCAACGCCAAATGCTACGGTATTAAACAAGAGTACAGACAATAAATTGGAAGCCGCCGATAGCCGTGGGGTTAATGACCAGAAAATCAAAAAAGGATTTACAAATCTATCTTCTTTAACTCAGCCTAAGGTTGCTGTTGATGTTAACGCAAAAGTATCCAGTGATATGGTTAATACCGCAACGAACGCCTTTAATAATGCTATGGCTGCAAATAGCAATCCAGAAAAAGGTATAGCTGAAGCAAATGTTGATGTAAAAGATAATGCAGTTTTGCAAAGACCAGACGCTGGTTTAGAGGTTGCTGCACTGGGCAAAGATAAGTTTGCTAACCAGTTGAATATTGAAAAAAATACGCAATTTAACCAAGATTCTGTCGTTACGCAATCGTCAAATAATATATCCGAAGCACCATCTGCTTTAGCATTAGCAGCTCAAGTATCTGGAAAACAGCCATCACCAATAGAGGCTACACAAAATAACTTGAGTAATTTTATTAATGTATCGCCAGGCAAGCCTGGTTGGAGCGGAGCTATCGGTCAAAAAGTTGCTTGGATGGTCGGTGCTACTGAGCAATCAGCAACACTCACATTAAACCCAAAAGACTTGGGCCCATTGCAAATTATTATCAATGTGAATAATGAAAAAGCTGATGCCACATTTATTTCAGATAATCCCGAAGTGAGAAAAGCACTCGAGGACGGTATGTCTAACCTTAAACAGTCAATGAATCAGGCTGGTGTTGAGCTAGGACAAGCGAATGTTAACACTGGAAAAGAGCATCAAGCTTTTCAACAAGCTAATCAGGGCAGTTCGCAAAAACAAGCAAATGCAAGGAGTGATGCACAGGGTGCAGAGCATATAGCGCAACAAACTGTTGTTAAACGTGCTAGCAATGGGCTGGTGGATACCTTTGCTTAGTCATTAGTCCTTATTTCACCCATATATAAACGCCTAATCGTTCTCTACATGATTAGGCGTTTTTACATTTCATATACAAAAAATGAATTAAGGTTTTTTTCCCCACTTATTCCAGCCATTAATAATTTTTTATTCTTGTAGAGTAACACTATGGGTTTCAGTGTGCATATAGCTGACTGAAACAATAAGTTAGCTGATATGAAAATGCGGAGAGAAAAATGATACTGAATTCAAAAGTTGATGAGTTAATAGTGAACGAACTGGCTGCTAAAGAGTTGAGAGTTGCGACAGAGAACTGTAAAGCCGCAGAAGCAGAGTTGAAGGATGCACAGTTTAAGTACGATAAGTTAGTCAACTTCCGCCAAGATTATGTTGATCGTTTTGACAACGAAATGCAGCACTATGTAGCACAAGATACACACCAAGGCTTCCGTAGTTTTTTCTCAAGACTTGATGTGGTGATTTTTGAGCAGCAAGACATTATTGCCAGTCTAGAGCGCAAATTAAAAATTCAACGTCAACTGCTTGAAGAGTGTAAAAAGAAGAGCGCATTTCTAGATGAGCTAGATAGCGAATTGCAAATGGAAGAAGCTATACATTAGTACGCTATCTATTTATTTGCGTACTTTTGAAAAACTTTTTTAACCAAGCGGTCACTGTTAGGCAGCATTAAATATGAAAGGCAATAAATTGGCTCCTAAAAATTTACCTGTAGCAGAGTTAAGACAGTTACTGACTGCCGTATCAGATCATGGCACACAACACTTACATGAAGTTGAGGCAGATTTGAATCAAACTGCATTCTTGTTAACTGGCGCGATAGAAAAGCTCGGTGAGAGCTTTATGGCTATCCATGCAGCAGTCAACCATCAACAAGATGAAATTGATACGTTATTGATCGAGGCAGAAGTGCCAGAAGCTAGCTATCAAAAAATTCTGCTGTTAAGAAAACAGATAGCAGATGAAGTCAACGCTGCAGTGACAGGATTGCAATTTCAGGATATGACAAGTCAATTGATTGAGCGTGTCATCAAGCGTATTGATGGGCTGAGAGAGTCTTTAATTGCACTCTCTGTGCATGGTGAAGACATGAATCCAGACCATGAACACCAAGAAATTGTGAAGCTGCTAGCAGAAATGAGTGCTGGTTTACATCTGCGGAATGATGCACTTAAAGGCGGACTCCGAAAGTCAGTGCAGCAGCATGATATGCGCTCTGGTGATGTCGAGTTATTTTGAATTTAAGGTTTAACTAAATAAGAAAGAAGTTCTTTTGTTAATAAACAGGCAATGCCTATTTAATCAAAAAGTGAGAGTAAAAGATGGCGAAAACAATTTTAGCAGTTGATGATTCAGGGTCACTAAGACAAATGGTGGCTTTTAGTTTAAAAGCCGCTGGCTATGAGGTTGTCTCTGCAGTTGATGGGCAAGACGGTTTAAACAAAGCCAAAGAAAAAACTGTTGATTTGGTATTAACTGACCAAAATATGCCAATCATGGATGGGCTAACGATGATTACCAATCTACGTTCATTAGCCTCTTATCAGAAAGTGCCTATTTTGATGTTAACAACTGAATCTAGCGATGAAATGAAAGCAAAAGGTAAAGCTGCTGGTGCAAATGGTTGGTTAGTAAAGCCATTTGACCCAAAAAGATTAATCGAAGTAGTACAAAAAGTCATTGGTTAATGAGTAAGCGCTATTAATAAATGATTGCTGATGGAGCGGAATAATGACAGTTGATATGAGCCAATTTTATGAGGTCTTCTTTGATGAATCAGAGGAGCTCTTGGCAGAAGCAGAAAGACTGCTTCTCGGGTTAGATATAGAAAACCCAGATAATGAAGATTTAAATGCAATCTTCCGAGCAGCACATTCTATTAAGGGTGGCGCAGCAACATTTGGATTCTCAGATATGGCTGAAGTTACCCATGTACTGGAGAACCTATTAGATAAAATTCGCAAACATGAAATGGCATTAACTGCTGAGCATGTCGATGCATTTTTAGCTGCTAAAGATGTACTGGAAATGGAGTTAGATGGTCATCGAAACGGTGCTGAAGTCAATCAAGATCAAGTTGCTGATGTACAGATGATGTTGAAATCACTCTCTGAAGCAGGTGGCACAGAAGTTAAAGCTGCAGCTACTAACAATCCAGCACCAGTTGTTGAGGCGAAACAAGAGGCGCCTTTAGAAAAGGAAGTTAAGTCTAATGTAATTACACCCACTCCAAATGCGAATGACGGCGGTGTAGCCGTTTTTAATATTGCGCTACCAGAATTAACCGATAAAGATTTAAATAACCTGCAAGATGAATTAGGTTTACTTGGCGAGGTGACTTCTAAAAAACAAGATAATGGTCGTTATGTCTTTACACTAACGGGTGACTCATCTGAAGATGATATTGTTTCTATCTGCTCATTTATTCTAGATCCAAATGATTTGGTGATTACTAAAGCTGGTGCGACGGCTGAGCAAGCAACAGACAAGCAGGCTGAGCCAGCTAATGAAAAAGCTGAGATTGAGGAAGATAAAGGTTTCGGCTTATTTACAGATGACGAGCCAGTGACAACAGCAACCAAAGAAGCACCGAAAACCGATGCTAAAACACCGCACGAAAAAGTGAAGGTAGAAGAAGAGGTCGGTTACGGGTTATTTGCAGAAGATGGTCAGGAAAATGTCGAAGAAGGCTATGGATTCTTTGCGCCATTTACGCCGCATAAAGACGCACAAAAATCAGAATTAATTGGTGATGACACACCTGTTTCTGAGGCTGCTACTGCGAGTGCACATACAGCAAATGCAGAGGTTACAACAGCAGCTGCGGCAGCGCCTGCGGCTAAGCCAGCAGCAAATGCAAATAAAAAAGTCGATAAGGCTGCATCAGCCGAAACGACATCCATTCGTGTAGGTGTAGAAAAAGTTGATCAACTGATTAACCTAGTCGGTGAACTGGTGATTACACAAGCCATGATTGATCAACGCGTATCAGAAATGGATCCAGTGCAAAATGAGGCGCTTATCAATAGCGTGACCCAGCTCACCAGGAATACAAGAGATTTACAAGAATCCGTGATGTCGATTCGCATGATGCCAATGGACTTTGTCTTCTCACGCTTCCCACGTATGGTTCGTGATCTGGCTAATAAGTTAGGTAAAAAAGTTGATTTTGTGACTGAAGGCGCAACAACAGAACTGGATAAAGGCCTGATTGAACGTATCGTCGACCCATTGACCCATTTAGTACGAAACAGTGTGGATCACGGTATCGAAAAACCAGAGAACCGTAAAGCAGCGGGTAAAAGTGAGACTGGTAAGCTGACGCTCTCCGCAGCGCATAAAGGAGGCAGCATTGTCATTGAGGTCACTGATGATGGTGCAGGCTTGAATCGCGATAAGTTACTTGCAAAAGCCAAATCCAATGGTTTGGAAGTAAGTGAAAGTATGACCGATACAGAAGTGTTTGGTTTAATCTTTGCCCCTGGTTTCTCAACCGCAGAGCAGGTGACTGATGTCTCTGGCCGTGGTGTGGGTATGGATGTGGTTAAACGAAACATTGCTTCGATGGGCGGTTCAATTGAAATTCGCTCTGCACTGGGTTACGGCACAACAATCTCGATTGCTCTACCACTGACATTGGCCATTTTGGATGGTATGTCTGTATCGCTAGGTGAAAGTTTATATGTACTGCCATTGAACCTGATCGTAGAAACCATGCAACCTAAAATGGAAGACATTAAGACAGTGACCAGTGAAGGCTTGATGGTCCATGTTCGTGGTGAATATTTGCCGATTATTCCTTTATACGCACTCTTTAATCAAGAAACCGAAATTACGCATCCAACAGAAGGTGTATTGGTGATTATCGAAGCAGAGGGTAAAAAAGCCGCACTATTTGTGGATGCTTTAGTCGGCCAACAGCAAGTTGTAATTAAGAGTTTAGAAACGAATTTTAGAAAAATTCAAGGCATTTCTGGCGCGACCATCATGGGAGATGGTTCCGTCGCATTAATTATCGATGTCCCCTCCGTGATTAAAATGGGACAAAGCAATATTAAAGAAGGAGCATACGCATGAGTATAGTGGCAGAAACGAATCAAGAAACGAATGAAGGCTCAGTTGCATCACAAGAGTACCTTACATTTGTGCTGGCTGATGAGTCTTACGGCATTGACATTCTAAAAGTACAGGAGATTCGTGGATATGATCCTGTGACTAAAATCGCCAATACGCCAGAGTTTATCAAAGGGGTGGTGAATCTGCGCGGTTTGATTGTGCCGATTGTCGACCTTCGCATTAAATTTGGGTTAGGCAAAGTCGTTTATGACGAGTTTACTGTGGTGATTATTCTGAATCTAAATGGTCGCGTTGTTGGCATCGTTGTCGATGGTGTATCGGACGTGATGAATCTTAAAGGCACAGACTTAAGAAGTGTGCCCGATATAGTGGCCAGCATTGATACGAAATATATCACTGGCCTAGCAACAGTAGACGAAAAGATGTTTATTTTGGTCGATATTGAGCAATTAATGACGAGCCAAGAAATGGCCCTAATTGAAAGCGCAGCCGTGCATTAATCATACTTTTAATGGAGTTAAGCCATGCATTTAAGCCAACTAAAGATAAAACCATTTCATTTTAGTATCAAGTTTGCTGATCTAAAGGAAGCATTTACACAATGGGCCACAGGCTTTATTGGCTATTAGTACAAAATTTTATAGTTAAAGGAATTCAAAATGATTTCAACAATGGTAAGTAATTTATTTGGTGGTGATAGGGCTCTTTTAGAAAAAGAAGTGGCTGAGTTTCATGCGATTAAGAAAGAAATCAACAAGGCACGTTGTGTTGTTGAATTTGATGCTGAGGGCAATATTACCTATGTCAATGACAATATGCTGGAAGCGCTCTCTTGTTCCAAGAAGGATTTGATAGGTGAGCATCAAAGTATTTTGGTAGGCAAAGAAAGTGCAAAATCAAAAGCTGGTAAAGCTTTCTGGAAAGAGTTGGCACAAGGTCAAAATCAGTCTGGCAAATTTGAGTTTATCAGTCCATCTAACGAAGTATCGACTTTCCAGGGGTACTTCGCACCAGTCATGATAAATAACGAACTTGTAAAAGTTGTTGCCTATTTAACTGATGTGACGCTAGACGCTGAAACTTCTAGTGATTATAAAGCGCAGTTAGCTGCCATTAGTAAGATTCAAGGTGTTATTGAGTTTGATATGCAAGGTAAGGTGCTAACCGTAAATGAAAATTTTGCAAAAATAACTGGCTATAGCGAAAAAGAAATTGTTGGTAATCATCACAGTATGTTTGTTGATAGTGCCTATAAGTCAAGTCCAGAATACAAAGCATTTTGGGCTAAATTGGCCAGTGGCGAATCAGATAGTGGCGTTTACAAAAGGCTTGGTAAAGGCGGTAAAGAAGTTTGGTTGCAAGCAAGCTATAACCCAATTTTTGGCGCAGATGGTAAACCATTTAAAGTGGTTAAGTATGCAACAGATATAACCGAACAGCAAAATGAAAGTGCCGATTATTCAGGTCAACTTGCTGCAATCAGCAAAGTGATGGGTGTGATTGAGTTTGATTTAAAAGGCAATATCTTAGCGGTGAATGACAACTTTGCTGCAGTAACAGGGTATAGCGAAAAAGAAATT
>JBFIDU010000009.1:0-17584 GCA_041603755.1 Methylophilaceae bacterium | reverse complement strand
TAGAAAAATACTACTAGCAGTCTCTGCTATTTTTACAAACTGCATCACGTTTAGTACTTTCAGTATCGCTGCAGAGGAAGCGAATATTGATTTAAACCCTGTTCCCGTTACGGGGAACCCTTTAGGTGTCGGATCTGATGAACTGGTTGTTCCGGTTTCAGTGCTTAATGGCCGTGAATTAAGTCTACGCCGCGAAAGCACACTAGGCGAGACCCTGAATGGTATTCCCGGCGTAACTGCAACACAATTCGGTCCAAATGCATCACGGCCTGTCATTCGTGGCTTAGATGCTGAACGCGTGCGCATCATGCAAAATGGTGTTGGCATTTTAGATGCATCTAGCCTAAGTTTCGACCATGCCGTTGGCGTAGACCCGCTCATCATTGAACAAATTGATGTTGTCCGTGGGCCAGCTGCCTTACTGTATGGTGGAAGTGCTATGGGTGGGGTGGTAAATGCAATTGATCACCGCATCCCCACTGAGTCTTTAGAGGGCATCGTGGGTCGTGCAGAAGCACGATTTGGTGGCGCTAATGATCAGCGCAATGGTGCTGCTGTCATCGACATCGGCAATGGTCAATTTGCTATGCATATTGACGCCTTTAAACGCAAAACTAATGATTTAAATATACCAGGCTATGCTGTTTCTCGTCGTAAAAGTGAAGCGGATGGCACACCAAGAGAAAACAATGGCCGACTCGTGAACAGCGATGCTGAAAGCGATGGTGGTGCACTGGGCGCATCACTAACATTTGATAATGGCTACATTGGCGCATCTTTTTCAACCTTAGATAACAATTATGGTGTTGTTGCTGAAGAAGATGTCCGTATTGATATGAAAAGCGATCGTTGGGATTTAGCGTCTGAATTTACAGATTTAGGCACTATGATTCATCGTGTGAAATTTCGTGTAGCACATACTGATTACGAACACAGTGAACTTGAAGGCAGTGAAGTAGGCACCACTTTTAAGAATAGAGGACTAGAAGGCACCTTTGAAGCTGGCCATGCGCCAATTGCAGGGCTAAATGGCGTTATTGGTTATCAATTTAGCAATACTAATTTTGAAGCATTAGGTGAAGAAGCTTTTGTACCAAATGTAAATACGCAAAATAAAGCGATTTATCTATACGAAGAGCTTCCTTTAGGAGGCAATGATAATGCGCCACACAAAATTACTTTTGGTGGTCGCTTAGGTCATACACAAGTTGACTCAAAAGATAGTGCTAATTTTGGCCCAGGCCAAAACAATAGCTTTAACCCAAACAGCTTTGCGCTGGGCGGTTTGTATAGCATTAATAATAATTGGTCGCTGACCGGTAATTTATCCCATAATGAACGCGCACCTGCATATTTCGAGCTCTACGCTGATGGTGCACACGTAGCGACTGGTCAGTTTGAAGTGGGTGATAGCAACTTGAGCAAAGAGCGGTCTAATGGTATTGATGCACAGATACGCTGGAAAGATGCAAAAAATAGCTTTAGTTTAGGTGCTTACTACACACGCTTTAGTAACTTTATTGGGTTGTTTAATTCCGGGAGAGATATTGAAGTAGAACCTGGCGAGTTTTTACCGGAAGCACAATTTATTGCAGTGCCAGCAACATTTAAAGGGATTGAAGCTGAAGGAAAGTTCAATTTGACCTCCAACCTAGATTGGACGGTACGCGGTGACTATGTGCATGCCAAAGATAGACGCAATAACGACTATTTACCCAGAATCTCTCCGTTAAGGTTGGGCACTGGACTCCAATATCAACAAAATGGATTTAGTGCGCGTTTTGATGTTTTGCGTGCATTTGCACAGAACAACACAGCTGATAATGAGTTAAAAACGGATGGCTACACCAATTTATCCGCGCTCGTTGCCTATAAATTACCAATAAAATCCAATATGGAGCTTTTTGCTAAAGCAAACAACTTATTGAATGATGAAATTAGGGAACATGCCTCTTTCTTGAAAGACATATCACCTGCAGGTGAGCGCTCACTTGTAATAGGCGCTAGAGCAGACTTTTAATCAAGTCGACCTATGATAGATAGGGTTGGTTTATACCAACCCTATTGTTAACCCAATAGGATCAAACCCCAAGTCATCACCACATTTGTCAGTGCAACAAACACGGCAGCACTACCAATATCTTTTGCCCTTTTAGCCAATGCATGGCGCTCAATAGAAACCCGATCTACTACTGCTTCTACTGCAGAATTGAGCAACTCTACAATTAATACAAGGAATATACTGCCTATCATCAAAATGCGATGCAATGCTTCGCCCTCTAAGTAAAGCGCAAGCGGTATTAATATAACAGCTAAAAAAACTTCCTGTCGGAAAGCATCTTCATGTTTGAATGCCGCTTTAAACCCTTCAAGTGAATAACCAAATGCATTCATTAACCGTCGAATGCCAGTTTTCCCTTTAAACGGACTTTCTTCATGTACTTGGGAGTTTGAGTCTAAATTGTTCATGATTAATTACCAAAAAATGTTGGCAGCATTTTAACATGCGTTATCATGTTGTTTTATGTAATTAACAAACAGTAAAGGTTTTGTCACATGGCACGTATGGTAAATTGTATAAAACTAGGCAAAGAAGCGGAAGGTATGGATTTTCCTCCTTATCCTGGCGAATTAGGAAAGCGTATTTATTTACAAGTTTCGAAGGAAGCTTGGGCAACTTGGCTAAAGCAACAAACGATGTTGGTGAACGAAAATCGTCTTAGCCTAGCTGACCCAGCCGCACGTAAATATTTGCAAGAACAAACAGAAAAGTACTTTTTTGGTGAAGGCGCTGATGTAGCCGAAGGTTATGTCCCCGAAAACAAATAAACCATTATAACAAGATGAAAAAATTCATTTTTATATTGGCTGCCTTCTTTTTGTTTCAGCAGTTTTATCCAACAAAAACAATAGATGTGAGTCCAATCAAACATGAGAATGTCATTCTCTATGCAACCGATTGGTGCGGCTATTGTAAAAAAATGCGAACGTTTCTTACCGAAAACAATATTAACTATATTGAGTATGATGTAGAAAAATCTGAAGAAGGCAGAAAACAACACGCAGCACTTAACGCAAGAGGAGTCCCTGTGCTAGATATCAAAGGCACCATTATTTATGGTTATGATATAAATAATACAAAACATGTTCTAAAAACACTTCGTCTTATTTAATTATTTTGACTAAACAAGAAAACCCGCTATTTGCGGGTTTTTTGTTTGATATTGATCTTATTTTTTGTAAGTCTTTACACCATCTGCTGTGGCCAGCAATAAAACATTCGCAGGTCTAGCCGCAAATAATCCATTTGTCACAACGCCTACTATCTGATTGATTTGCGCTTCCATTGCAACTGGATCACTTATAGTTAAGTTATGTACATCAAGAATAATGTTGCCATTATCAGTAGTAAAGTCACGCAGTTTTGGTTGGCCGCCTAATTTCACCAATTCGCGTGCAACTTGTGATCGCGCCATCGGCAATACTTCCACTGGTAATGGAAATTTTCCAAGTACAGGAACATATTTGCTTTCGTCACAGATGCAAATAAACTGCTTGGCTACCGCAGCGACAATTTTTTCACGCGTTAATGCACCGCCCCCACCTTTAAGCATATGCATATGTTCTGTGATTTCATCTGCACCATCAACATAGATATCGAGGTTATCAACTGTGTTTAAGTCAAACACTTCAATACCATGACTACGTAAACGCTCAGCTGTTGCTTCAGAGCTTGCTACTGCGCCATCAATTTTGTGTTTTACCTTTGCCAACTCTTCAATAAAATAGTTTGCAGTAGAGCCTGTTCCAACGCCAATAATGCCTTCTTTCACATATTCAACTGCCGCTTTAGCCACTTGTTGTTTTAATTCATCTTGCGTATATGCCATTTTAAGTAAATCCTTAACAAAGTCTTTATAATGTAAACAAAGCATAACTATACACTGCTCCGCCAAATTTAAACATGACCAACACTTGAATTAAGCATGTCAAAACCAACGATCAAAGAATATATTAGCAACATTGAACACTCACATGTTTATGATGTTGCAGTGAACACGCCACTGGAGTTTCAACCAATTCTTTCGAAAAGAATCCATAACCGTGTCTTGCTCAAACGAGAAGATATGCAACCTGTGTTCTCTTTTAAGCTAAGAGGCGCATACAACAAAATGGCAAAACTTTCTGCAAAGCAGCTCGAATATGGTGTTATTGCGGCGAGTGCAGGAAATCATGCGCAAGGTGTTGCTTTAGCAGCGCAAAAACTTTCATGTCGAGCTGTAATTGTGATGCCGACCACCACACCACACATTAAAGTGAATGCAGTCAAAAATCTTGGTGCTGAAGTTGTATTAGCTGGAGATAGCTATTCAGATTCTTACCAGCATGCACTAACATTAGAAACATCTGAAAACCTTACTTTTGTACACCCATATGACGATCCTGACGTCATCGCTGGCCAAGGTACAATTGCCATGGAGATACTAAATGCACTTCCAAAACCGATTGATGCTATTTTTTGCTGCGTTGGTGGTGGTGGATTAATCTCTGGTATTGCTGCATATATCAAAGCCAAACGTCCAGAAATTAAAATCATTGGCGTTGAAGCCAAAGATGCCGAGGCGATGACAAAGTCTTTGAAAGTAGGAGAAAGAGTAGTCTTAGAGCATGTGGGACTTTTTGCGGATGGCGCTGCAGTCAAGCAAGTCGGTGTGCATACGTTTGAGCTCTGTCAACAATACGTTGATGAAATGATCGTAGTGAGTAATGATGAAATTTGCGCTGCTATAAAAGACGTATTTGAAGATACACGAAGTATTTTAGAGCCTGCTGGTGCATTAGCAACCGCTGGCATTAAAGCTTACGCCGAGCGTGAAGGTATCCAAAATAAAACGCTGGTTGGAATTGCCTCAGGTGCGAATATGAACTTTGATCGCTTACGTTTTGTTGCTGAACGTGCAGAGGTCGGGGAAAAACGAGAGGCTATTTTAGCCGTGACGATTCCTGAGAAGCCAGGTGCATTTAAATCGTTTTGTCGTCTACTTGGTTCACACAATATTACTGAGTTTAATTATCGATACTCTGATCAAACTGAAGCACACATCTATGTGGGTATTGCCGTACATGACCAATCAGAAGTAAAAAAATTAATACAACATTTACAAGCGGAACTTTTACCCGCTATAGACCTCACAGATAATGAAGTAGCAAAATTACATCTTCGCCATTTAGTTGGCGGGCATGCGCCTTTAGCTGTAAATGAAGTCGTATATCGATTCGAATTTCCGGAAAGACCGCATGCACTAATGAATTTTTTAGACAAAATGGGACATGATTGGAATATCAGCTTATTCCATTATCGAAATCACGGGGCTGATTTTGGTCGCGTGTTAGTTGGGATGCAAGTACCTCCTGATGAATTTAATGATTTTACGGATTTTCTTAATCGGCTCGATTACCCATACTGGGACGAAACGGAAAATCCTGCTTACAAATTGTTCTTAGGCTAATTGCTATATGCATACTGCACAACCAATGTGGTGGTTGTAATTAACCACCTCCAGAAACGGTAATTGCTAACCAACTGTTTTAATTAGTTAAATTATCAATCAAAATTAAGCATGATTTTTGCGTGAAAATATAGTTATTGATTAACCATAATAATCCTTTGGAGGATCTGAATGAAAGTTAACCCGATTTTGAATCAAGCTCGCGTCAGCGTACTTATGCTGGCATTTCTGGTAGGCATCTCTGCATGCGGTAAAGAGGAAGCAACAGAAGATATTACTACATCAGTGACTGAAGAAGCACCTGCAACAGAAGCATCCAGTGGATTTGCCTATGTGACCAGCCAAGACTCTCAGTCTGCTGGTGTCAGTGTGATAGACCTTGCAACAATGGAAGTAGTTAAAACTATCGACTTAAAAGCAGAAGCTCCTCGTGGTTTAGGTATCACAGATGATGGTAAGAAACTCATCGTTGCAACTCGTGAAAATGAAAGCATTGCTGTCGTTGATACCGCTACAGGAGAAGTTATTCAAACCATTAAAGTTGGTAAAAATCCTGAATTTGTTCGTGTTAAAGGAAATCTAGTTTTTATTTCATCTGAACCAAGTGCTGTTGGTGGACCACCACCAAAACCAGGTTCTGAAGAAGCCGAAGAATTGGAAGATGATGATGACAGAACACCAGCACGCATTGCCATTGTTGATTTGAATAAAGGTGAAAAAATCAAAGAAATCGTTGGCGGCCCTGAGACTGAAGGGATTGAGTTCTCTGCGGACGGAAACGAAATTGTGATTACCAATGAAGCAGATAACACCATTACAGTACATAACATTGAAACTGGCGAACTAGTGAAGACAATCGAAACCCACGAATATGGCGATCGCCCTCGTGGCATTAAAGTCTCGCCAGATGGTCAAACATATATCGCAACGCTAGAGTATGGCAATAAATTTATGGTGCTTGATAAAGACTATAACGTTGTACGTACTGTTGACACTGGTAAAGTTCCCTATGGAGTTTCTTTTGATGCTACTGGCGACCATATTTATGTGGCAGCTAACAAAGAAGAGTCACTTCAAGTGTTTGATGCTAAAACCTATGAAAAAATTAAAGACATTCCTACAGGGAAACGTTGCTGGCACTTTAGCTTTACGCCTGATGACAAACAATTATTGTTAGCCTGTGGTAAATCTGATGCTGTTTTTGTGATTGACACTGAAAAGCAAGAAGTAACCAAACAAATCCCTATTTCAGATATGCCTTGGGGTGTTGTTACTTATCCTAAATCTATGGGTAGTTTAGATACAAAATAACAAGATTCTGCAAACATAAAAAAGGCGCTAACAGGTGCCTTTTTTATTTTCATTCTGTCTTTTAATCTATAATGAATTTAAATTTATTTATTCAAATAACATTTGCTTACAAGGTTAACGCATGGCCAAAAACGTTTTAGGAACCAATTTACAGATATGCAGTTTAGCGCCGCTGACTGGATTTACTCGAAATGGCTGTTGTGACACTGGCACAGAAGATTTGGGGAGTCATACCGTGTGTGTACAAGTCACCGATGAATTTTTGGCTTTTTCAAAGTCTCGGGGCAATGATTTATCAACGCCGCGTCCAGAATATGAGTTCCCAGGGCTAAAAGCAGGTGACCGTTGGTGCGTTTGCGCAGAACGCTGGTTAGAAGCAAGTGAAGCTGGTTTCGCTCCACCAGTCATTTTAGAAGCTTCCCATGAAAAGTGTTTGGATATAGTCAGTTTAGCAGATTTGAAATACCACGAATTGCGATAATTAAATCAACTTTTATTCACTCTGGTGTTGCCTGAGCCGTTAATCCTGAACCAAAAAGTTCAGGTGGTAACAGCCTAAAGCGCATTAGGTTCACTCGCCAAGGGTCACTTAAAAGTAATCCCAACTTAGAGCGATCGCACCGCAACTTGATGAGCCGAAACCTATAACAAAGACTAGTTCAAGGAATATTAGACTCAAGCAACACCAGAGCAAACAAATGAATGATAAATCAGGAATATGACAGAATGCCTATCTTAGACAATTAGAGTAATTTATTTTGTTCTGCAATGGCTTCATCAATTTGACTCTGCATTGCATTTATCCTACGCTTATAATCACCTATGTCAACATCACCAGCCTTGGTATTTAACACTTCATGTGACAAATTGAGTGCCGCCATAATTGCTATACGCTCTACACCAACTACTTTACCACTATCACGTATATCACGCATTTTTTTGTCTAGATAATTTACAGCATCCAATAAGCCTTGGCGCTCTTCTTCTGTACAAGAAACGGTGAAATCACGCCCCAGAATTTGAACATCTACGGACTTTGTTGTCATGCTGCCTCTTCATCTTGGGGTAGTTTACCAAGCAAGGCTTCCAGCTTTACACTTGCTTGCTCCATATTACTTTTTAGGGTAGCAGATTTTTGACGCAACTCGGTATTTTCTTCGCGCAATGAATTACACAAAGCGATTAGCTTTGATATTTTTTCTTCTAAATTTTTTAAGTCCGCATCCATAGGCTCACTATAATTTAAAAAAATCATATTAGTCAATAGCTAACACCGACTATTCAAAGTAACTTAGTATATTTGTTTCTGTTTGTTGTAATAATTTTCTATTGTTTTTTGATACCTAGTGCTTATAATGTGACTTGTTGTTAGGTGCCATACTGTTTTTCTAACAGTAAGGTGAAACTGGGAAATAGGTGCATTCATTATTATGAATAATTCCTATGCTGCCCCCGCAACGGTAAGTGAGTGTATTTGATGGTATTACATTAGCCACTGAGTGATTAACTTGGGAAGGCGTAATATCAGAGCCCACAAGCCCGGAGACCGGCCTGCGCAACAACCTGCCCATATTGGGCGCGCTAGGATATGCCGCGGGGTGTCGGTCTCAAAGCTGCAGTACTGTTTTAAACAGTATGCTTTTTTGTTTCTTTACCCTTCTTGTATCTCTTGGTTATATAAATACACATGCGGGGTCGCATGTAATAAGGGATAAGATAATGAAAAAAACACTCGTCGCCAGCCTACTCGGGGTGGCATTTACACCGTCTGTTTATGCCGCTGAAAGCATAGAATTAAATGACATAACAGTAAAATCAAATCGCCTAGAACGTAAGGAATCAGAAACTACCTACGCTTCAGAAATACACACAGCCAATCAAATTGAACAATCTGGTGCAAGCACCTTGTATGACTATTTAATCCAACAGACCTCTTTGAATCTAGGCTCGAATTTTGGTAATAAAGCGACACCTTCAATAAATCTAAGAGGCTACGGTCAAAATGGTTCTCAAAATGTCGTGATTACAGTAGATGGACAAAGACTTAACAATATAGACCTTTCTTCACAACTATTGGCAGGTATTCCTCTGGGCAATATTGAACGAATCGAAATAAGCAAAGGTAGTGGCTCAGTAGTTTATGGAGACGGCGCTACAGCAGGCACAATACAAATTTATACAAAAGCAAAAACTGGCGTTACTGCATCTACTTCTTGGGGTAATTTTGGCCAAAAAAATCATTTTGCTAATGCAGGCATCTCTGAGGAGCACATCGATCTTTCTGCAAGCCTAGCCCACGATAGTCATGATGGCTTTAGTAAAAAAGATATTTCAGGACATCATGATCAATTCACATCCAATACACAAAATGTTAAATTAAAAATCAAACCAACTGTAAACTTGCGTTTATTAGCAGCAGCAACCAGCTCTCGAAATGACATACGTTATCCTAGCTCACTGACGCTAGCACAGTTTAAGGATGATCCAAGACAAAACGGTGGCAAAACTTATACGCACCAAAGTTTAGATAGTGATCAATGGCAGATCGGAGCTGAATATGACATAACAGAAAACTTAACAATCGTTGCAAATCGTTTTCGTGAGGATAAAACCTCAGCCTTTTCTAGTGGGTTTGAATCAAATTACGATTATGAAAGCAATGATATTTCACTCAATTTTAACAGTGAGTTTTTTTCTGTAATTTTTGGTTATCAGAACTTTGATGGAGACCGTTTAAGCGCATCTGACACCACTAGTAAACATAATGAATCTATTTGGCTATCGAGTGAGTATCATCCAAACTGGTTGTCTGATGCACTCACCTTCTCTGCTGGCGTCCGTAAAGAAAAAGTACAATACCACTTCAATCCAGTATCAGGGACAAATTTAGAACAAAGTGAAAATCTAAGCGCTTGGGATATTGGCGCTAATTATAAATTCAGTGACAGTATGTCTGCGTTCACAAACTATAATTATGCATTCCAGACACCTGATATCGATCGTTTCTTTTCTCAGGACTTTTCTTTGTTTCCATTAGTCACTACTACATTTAATGGCTTTATCCAGCCGCAACGTGCCAGAACTATTAATCTTGGATTAAACCATTTAACTGAAGATAATCATTTAAAACTAACTTTATTCCACGTTGCATTAGACAACGAAATATTTTTTGAAGGAGGAATCCTTGGCGGTAAAAACAGTAATTTAGACAAAACGCATAAATATGGTTTAGAAATTCAAGATACTTATGCAATTAACGATCAACTTACTGCCTCTTTTATTTACAACTATATTAGAGCCATTGTAGACAAAACCATTACCTCCAACAATATAGAAATTGATAATAAAGACTTACCTGGCGTACCAAGACATAGTTTTGTTGGCAATATCAACTACCGATTCTTAAACGGTATCAATGTTAATTTGAATCATGTTTGGCGATCAAAAGCTTATACCTTTAACGACTTTCAAAATAATTTTGCACAGAAGCAAGATAATTATGAAACAACTAACCTAGCTATCAATTATGCATATAAAAACTACACTATTTTTGCATCGCTCAATAACATATTTGAACATGAAAACTCTGTTCAAGTGAGGGATGATGCTATTTACCCAGTAGATTTTGTGAGAACTTGGCGGATTGGGATGAAAGCTGATTTTTAGCGAATGCTACTAATCCACAACTGGGCAAAACCGCCAGATAAGGGTTACAATGCATAAAAATTTATGAACTAAATTTATACCAGACAAAGCAATCAATACTTTTCGAAAACTATTCTGAATTGTAGACAATTTAATAATTAATGAAAATCAATCATTGGAGCATATAAAAATGTTAACCCTGTCTAAAACCAATCAAATCATTATTGGTGTCATACTAGTTGCACTCATCCTTATTACACGAGGCGATCACTTTGCGTCTCTCAACAATCTACCCAGTGCGTCGCTTGCAGTTTTCTTTTTGGCTGGCTTTTATTTGCGTCCTAAATGGATATTCGGGGCACTACTTGCGTTATGTGTTGCGATTGATTTTTATGTCATCACTTTTAATGGTGTAAGCAGTTTTTGTATCACGCCCTCTTATGCGTTTCTATTACCGGCTTATGGTGTGCTTTGGTTAGCGGGCCGTTGGTTTAATGGGAAATATAGCTTTAGTGCTAAGGCATTGTTACCATTAGTGGGTAGTGTCGCTATTGCTGCGATGATTAGCGAGTTATTCTCAAGTGGTGGTTTTTATTTCTTAGGCGGACGCTATACTGACCCATCTATAGCTGAATTTGGCATGCGACTAATGAAATACTTTCCGCAGCAATTAGAGGGCATAGGCTTCTGGTTGTGTGCTGCACTAATAGTGCATGTTGTTTTTGCAATGGTAAATAACAACCAACGCGCCAATGCGTAATGGCTGTTAACGACCAAAATGCGCGCCATAAAGCGCGCATGATGCGCAAAAAAGATATTATTGACCAATCTATCAAAAAAGCGGATCAGGAAAAAGGTCTGCTTTTAGTTTTAACAGGTAATGGTAAAGGTAAAAGTTCTTCTGCATTTGGCATGGTGGCACGTTCATTAGGCTATGGCATGAAAGTTGGTGTGGCACAGTTTATCAAAGGACGCAGCGACACCGGAGAAGAAGCTTTTTTTTCCAATCATCAACATGTAGAGTGGCATGTATTAGGTGAAGGATTTACCTGGGAAACGCAAGATCGCGAGCGTGATATCCAAACTGCAAAAGCAGGATGGGAAACGACAAAAGCCATGCTTCAAAACCCTGATATTGCATTAGTCGTTTTAGACGAATTGACCTATCCCATCAAATATGGGTATCTTGATGAGGCAACCGTACTTGCAGATATTGCGTCAAGACCATTCATGCAGCATGTCGTCATCACTGGCCGCGGCGCATCGGACAAACTAATTGAAATGGCAGATACCGTTAGTGAACTTAAAGATGTGAAACATGCTTATCGCTCAGGAATTAAGGCACAGGCGGGTATCGATTTGTAAGGTTAATAATGAGTCAGCATAGTTACAGTGAGAAAGATAAAGCCGCTATCTATAAAGTCATTGCGGAACGACGTGATATGCGTCATTTCTTGCCTAACGCCATTCCGCCTGAAATATTACATAAACTATTAGACGCAGCGCATCATGCACCTAGCGTTGGTCTGATGCAACCGTGGCGCTTTATTAGGATTACTGATCCCAATATGCGAACGGCGATCCATGCGCAAGTTGAAGAAGAGCGTATCAATACAGCACAAGCAATTGGTGAATATGAAAATACCGCACGCATGGCTGAGTTCATGCGTTTAAAGGTAGAGGGTATATTAGATTGTGGAGAGCTTCTAATCGCTACACTTTGCGACCACCGTGAAGCACATATTTTTGGTCGTCGCACGATTCCAGAAATGGATTTAGCTTCTGTCAGCTGCGCGATTCAAAACATCTGGTTAGCTGCACGTGCTGAAGGTATTGGTATGGGATGGGTGAGTTTTTTTGATCCCCCTAAATTAGCCAGTTTGCTAAACATGCCTGAGGGTGCAAAACCAATTGCCATTTTATGTTTGGGTTATGTTGACTCATTTTATAAGTCGCCTATGTTGGTCGAAGAAGGCTGGAAAACAGAAAAACCGTTATCAGAGATGTTGATGGAAAATTTCTGGCAAGATAATAGCAAATGAACAGTTTACCTGAGCGCATTGTTTGCCTGACCACTGAAACAGTTGAAGTATTGTATCTATTGGGCGAACAGGATCGGATCGTGGGTATTTCTGGTTACACCACAAGACCAAAAATCGCACGTCAAGAGAAGCCTAAAGTGGCAGCTTTTACCACAGCCAAAATCGACAAAATTCTAGCGTTAAAACCTGATCTGGTATTGGGGTTTTCTAATTTACAGGCAGAGATTGCTGCTGAACTGATTAAAGCTGGGCTTGAAGTCCATGTCTTCAATCAACGTTCCATAGATGACATTTTAAAAATGATCATTACCACAGGTCGCTTGGTTGGTGCATTAGGAAAAGCTGAAGTTATTGTCGCCGATATTCAAATGCAAATAATTGCGGCACGTGAAATTGCAAAAACATTATCACGCAAACCAAAAGTCTATTTTGAAGAATGGAATGACCCCATGATGTGCAGTATCCGTTGGGCGGCAGAGCTAATTGATATTGCCGGTGGAGAAGACTGCTTCCCTGAGCTCTCAGCGTTTCACAATGCAAAGGATCGCATGGTGACACCAGCACAAGTGCTGGCAAAAATGCCAGACATTATCATTTGTTCATGGTGTGGTAAGAGGTTTCAAGCAGAAGAAGTTAAAGCGAGGGCAGGCTGGTCTATAATCCCTGCTATTAAGAGTAATATGCTGTTTGAAATCAAGTCTGCTGATATTCTACAACCAGGTCCATCCGTATTTACCCATGGTTTAAAACAACTAACAGCAATTATGCAGCAATGGCAACAACAACAGGATAAAGTGGTGCAATAAATGGCAGTTCATTTAATTTTAGGCGGCGCACGCTCAGGTAAAAGTGCTTATGCCGAGCAGCTAGCAAAGCAAAGTAAGTTAGCAGTTGCTTACGTAGCAACGGCTCAAGTATATGACGACGAGTTTGCAAAAAGAATTGAGCATCATAAGCAGCGTCGGCCAAAAAATTGGCAAATTATTGAAGCACCTTTCAATCTTGCAAAAACTTTACAAGCACTTGATCAGCCTAATCAATGCTTAATTGTTGATTGCTTAACTTTATGGCTGGCGCAATGCATTTGTCCAGATTGTGACTCACCTGAAACAACAGTCTGGGCGGATGAAAAGCAAGCATTGCTAGATGTTTTGCCAGAACTCAACAGCACTGTATTACTTGTAAGTAATGAGGTCGGTATGGGCATTGTGCCCCTAGGCGAGATAAATCGACAATTTCAGGATGAACAAGGCAGGCTGAATCAAGCAGTCGCGGCTATCGCAGACAAAGTAAGCTTTATTGCTGCGGGTTTACCACTGCAGCTAAAAGGATAATCATGATTGAATTTAAATTAAATAGTGAATATATTGCACTATGTGATTTGCTTAAAATTGAAGGTATCGCACAGAGTGGTGGACAAGGTAAACAAATGGTCGCAGAAGGCATTGTTACGGTAGACGGAGAAGTAGAACGAAGAAAAACTGCCAAGATCCGTTCTGGTCAGGTGGTTGAGTGTATGGGACAAAGCATAAAAGTGATTGCTCGCTGAGTTCGCTTTATAGAATGTAGTTATTTAATTTTTCCCAATCTAAATGCTCTTCAAGCATATCGGCTAAACGATTAATCTCTCGTTCGCGTACTTGCCGGTAATCAAACTCATCAACCTCCTCTAATCCTGCCCACTTTAACCAAGCAGCGCATGAGTCTGGATGATCAAATAGTCCGTGTACATAGGTGCCTGCAATTTGATTATCCTCAGAAATCGCACCTTCTGGGCGTAAATTATTACCTTCATTAATCAATAGTGCAGGTTTTGCTAATGCTGGACCAATAGACTTCCCCATATGAATCTCATAACCTGTGATGGGTTGGCCATTAAAACTTAATTGTCCTTTTACTTGCTTCAACTGTTTTTCTTTTTCCAAGATAGTTTGTATCATGAGCCAGCCGAACCCTTCTTGTGATGTACCATTTTCAATGCTCTCTGGGTCTTCAATGATATTACCTAACATTTGAAAGCCACCACAAATGCCAAGCACTTTTCCACCGTGCCTAATATGACTAGTGAGTGCTCGCTGCCACCCAAAGTCTTTTAAATGCTGAATGTCATGACAGGTATTCTTGGTACCTGGCAATATAAGCAAATCTGCCCTAGGGATATAATCACCTAGTTTAATATATTGAAAATCGACATTTGGATGCAGACGCAATGCATCAAAATCGGTATGGTTTGCGATATGTGGCAGCACTGGCACAATCACCTTTAGTTTCCGCTTTGTTTCTTCAGCGAAGTCTGAATTTACATTAATCTGATTATGATTAATTGCATCTTCAGCTTCTAAATGAAAATTGTGTAAATAAGGTAAAACCCCAATTACAGGTTTTCCTGTTTCAATTTCCAACCAATCTAAACCAGACTGTAGGAGCGCAATATCGCCACGAAAACGGTTAATCACAAATCCAACTATTCGCTCCCGCTCGCTTTCTGATAACAAAGCAAGGGTTCCCACTATATGTGCAAATACACCTCCGCGATCAATATCAGCAATTAAAATCACAGGGCAGTCTACCGCCTCAGCAAAGCCCATATTCGCGATATCACCCTCACGCAAGTTGATTTCCGCTGGGCTACCTGCGCCTTCTACAATCACTGCGTCATACTGTTGAGTTAAGCGCTGCCAAGAAGTGATTACTGCTGACATCGCAACTTTCTTATAATCATGATAAGCCGCAGCTTCTTGATTGCCGACAACCTTGCCGTGGATAATCACTTGGCAACCAGTATCAGAATTTGGTTTTAACAAGACAGGATTCATATCGGTATGCGGCTCAATATGACAAGCTTGTGCCTGCACTGCTTGCGCACGTCCAATCTCACCACCATCTACTGTAACAGCTGAATTTAGCGCCATATTTTGTGGTTTGAATGGCGCAACATTAATCCCCTTGCGGTACAATATTCGGCATATTCCTGCAACGAGCATACTCTTACCTGCATCTGAAGTGGTGCCTTGAACCATTAATGTTTTCATATCCAGATTATCTCACATTGCCTATCAGTGCATGTCTCGCCGTTACGTTAGATTTTATGCTCGGCGAACCCAAGCGCTATCACCCACTAGTTGGTTTTGGCTGGTTAGCTCAGCATGTTGAACGTTATCTAAATAAAAAGAACACCTCATTACCACAACAGCGTCTAATTGGATTATTTGGATTGATACTATTAATTGCACCACCTGTTTATGCTGCCTTTATTTTCAGCCAAGGCGAATTACTAACATTTATCACAAATACCTTATTGCTATACTTTGCAATAGGCCACAAAAGTTTGCATGAACATGCAGGCGCTGTAGAAAAAGCGTTGAGCCATCAAGATATGGAAGCTGCCAAGCTGGCAGCTTCCTATATGGTCAGCCGAGATACAGTGGCTATTGAGCCTATTTCAGCAACTGTAGAGTCTGTGTTGGAAAATGGCAACGATGGAGTCTTTGGCGCATTATTTTGGTTTTTTATCGCAGGAGGTATTGGCGCTTTAGCCTTCAGACTCATTAATACCATGGATGCAATGTGGGGTTACAAGACACCGCGCTATTATTATTTTGGTTGGGCCGCAGCACGGTTAGATGATTTGGTTAGTTACCTGCCAGCGAGACTCACTGCGTTCACTTATGCAATCATCGGTAACACTAGAGGCGCATTACGCTGTTGGTCCAAGCAAGCACGGTTATGGGACAGCCCTAACGCAGGACCTGTGATGTCAAGTGGTGCTGGTGCAATGCAAGTATTGCTGGGCGGTCCTGCATGCTATCAAGGTGAATGGCATGAACGACCAATTTTAGGAGAAGGTAATGCACCAACGCAAAAACATATCAAGCAAGCATTGTGGTTAGTACGCTATGGGGTTTATAGTTGGTTAGGCTTTGCATTAATAGTCTGTCTGATGGTGGAGGTTTATTTTGCTTGAACATGGTGGCAACCTAAGGCATGCTGCAAAACAATACGACATTCCTCTAGATGCATGGCTCGATTTATCAACAGGTATTAACCCTAATCAATATCCAATACCCACTATACCAAACACTGCATGGCAATGGTTACCTGAAAATAATGATGGGCTTATTGAAGCTGCTTGCGAATATTATGGTTGTGAGTCGTTATTGCCAACAGCTGGCACACAAGCAGCTATTCAAGTGCTACCACAACTTAGACCTCCTTGCCATATTGCGATGCCAAAGAACATGTACCAAGAACATGCACTTGCATGGCAACGCAATGGGCACCTTGTAACACTGTTAGAAACACTCCAAATGGATTTACCACAAACAATAGATGTTTTATTGCTATGTAACCCTAACAATCCAACTGGTGCGCGTTACAGCAAGGAACAATTATTAACATGGCATCAACAACTAGCATCACGTAGCGGATGGTTAATTATTGATGAAGCGTTTATTGATGCAACGCCTGAAGAAAGCCTTTCATCCCAAACACATTTATCAGGCCTATTCGTATTACGCTCATTAGGTAAATTTTTTGCTTTAGCAGGTGCCCGTGTAGGATTCTTATTAGGTGAAAAAATTATACTAACACGCGCAGAAGAAATGTTGGGACCATGGCCCATATCAGGGGCTAGTCGATATATTGCAAAGCACGCACTACAAAATCATGCATGGCAAAACGCTATACGTAAGACTTTACGGGACAATTCGAAACAATTAACAAATTTGCTGCAGCAATATGGGCTAAGCCCATGCAGTGGAACAGACTTATTCCAGTATGTCAGTCACTCAAATGCTCACGCAATTCACGATGCACTAGCCAAGCGTGGAATATGGGTGCGTTTATTTAAAGATAATCCTGCATTGCGTTTTGGTTTACCCTTAAACAATCAATGGAATAAACTGGAGAAGGCGCTAAAGGCAATAACTATCGATTGACATAATTGATTCTAGGAATGTCATCACTGAAGTCCAACTCAGTCACACTGCCATAATCAACATTAATTCTAAACAAACCTTTTAATTGCATATTGAGGACATGTGCAACCATCGCTCTAATCATTCCTCCATGTGTCAC
>JBFIDU010000008.1:0-18453 GCA_041603755.1 Methylophilaceae bacterium | reverse complement strand
TTGGTATAATTAAGCAAATTTTCAATCATTTTTTGCAAGCGAATACTATTCTCACGTGTGATTTGTATGATTTCCGCTTGCTGCTCTGATAATGCACCGCCAATGCCATCATGCAATAATTCTGTTGCCTCCCTAATGGCGGTTAATGGTGTTTTAAGCTCGTGTGAGACATGGCGTAAAAATTGCTGCTTTTGCGCATTGAGGTCTTTCAGTTCTTTTCTTAACCAATCCAATCGGCGACCGAGTTGACGTAAATCTCCAGGCCCATCAATTGAGATGGGTTCTTCATATAACCCCTCACCTAAGTTTCTGATTGCACTATCCATTCTGCGAATCGGCCTTGCCAGTAAAAAGGTAATAACACCAGCCACAACAAGTGCAAGCGGAATTAGAATCAGGCTTTGTAAAAACAGACTTTTTTGTGTTATTCTAGCCTCTGTCGTAAAGGCAGCCGATGTCATATCAATTGCTGTGTTGTTTTCTGCAATAATTTCATTGATTTGTGCAGTTAATTTGACAAAACTATCTAGAAAAACAGGGTTGTCAATTACCATACTTTTGTTTTCGACAATTGTTCTATGTAATGAAGCCGCATTGTTTTGGAGCTTAATCAGTTTCTTTTCTAAAGCTGCATTATTGAGATGTTTCCGTAATTGAGTAGCTGTGTCATCAAATGTTTCATAAGCTTGCTGATAGTTATCAAATAATAGCGTATCTTTTAATACATAATATTGGCGAGCACTACGTTCCATTAGACCGGATTGCTCTTGTAATGCACGACTTAAGCGCGTTGTTTCCACTGCTTGAGAAATGGTTGCCTCACTTTGCTTTGCTATATTCCCATACGAGATGTTAGCGTTGATAAACGCCCATAAAAGCGGGAAAATTGCAAATGCAAATCCAATCAAGAGCAGCTTTAAAAATGAATCTGGATAACGAATATGCATAAAAGGTATCAAATTAATTCGTGTCAACATCCAGTATAATAGATGTATGAGTCAACTTTCTATTATTGTTGCTGTAGCAACCAACAATGTCATTGGGTTAAATAATACGCTGCCATGGCACTTGCCTGAAGATTTAAAACGATTCAAAGCCTTAACAATGGGGCATCATATTATCATGGGACGTAAAACCTATGAATCGTTAGGACGTCTTTTGCCTGGACGCACAACTGTTATTGTGACACGCAATCCACATTATGCTGTTGAAGGTGCCATTGTGGTCAATAGTTTGGAAGAGGCGCTTGAGGCAAGCAAACCTGATGACGAGGTTTTTTTAATCGGTGGGGCAGAGTTATACACGCTAGGATTAGCGTATGCACATCGTCTTTACATGACAGAAGTGCATGCTGTATATGCTGGTGATGCATACTTTCCAACCATTGATTATGCAAATTGGCAGGAAAGCTCCCGCGAACAACATGTATCGATTAATAATCTACAATACAGTTATGTCGTTTATGAGCGCATAGCAAGCCAGCAAGTTAGTAACTGCTAGAAACCTTTATCAAGGATGACCGTTGGCCAATAAGCAAGTCTTCGCGGAATGGGTGAAATGATTTGCGGTATAGATTGTAAATCTTAGTTACATAACGTCTGGTTTCAGGGTAGGGGGGTATGCCTTTGTAACGATCTACAGCCTTTTCTCCTGCATTATAAGCGGCAGCAACCAGTCTAACGTCACCTTCATAATAGGCAAATAGCCATTGTAAATAAGACAGTCCCCCACGAATATTGTCTTCTGGATCATAAGGCTTTTTGACATTAAATCGTGCTGCTGTTTCCGGAATAAGCTGCATTAACCCCCTTGCATTTTTTGGTGACGTTGCATTTGGATTAAAGTTTGACTCAACCTTAATAAAGGCCATCGCTAAATCTGTATCAATACCATAGTCAGGTGCTAGGATTTTGACAATCTCGTAAATAGGGCCTTCTTCATAGAATGCATCACGGTTGACTTCAACATCGTAAATGTTAGGTGGCGAGTCTGCGACAACTTCTGGTTCTGGGTCTGGTTGTAAGCAAGCTGGTTTTATTGCTAGACTTGCATTCCCTTCATTTTTTGCTAACCATTTTTGTGCAGCTGTATGATTCTGTGCAGCAGCTTTGTCGAAAAATAATGCCGCAATATTGGCGTCTTCAGGAACACCCTTACCATTTGCATATAACCAACCGACAGCAAAATAGGCGTTCGCATCATTTAGATCACGTGCACTCTTGCAATAGTGTTTAGCGGCGTCCTCGTAGCTATTGATACCACCTGTGCCTTTACCTCTAAACGCAAGCTTTACCAAAACCTCATATGGGTTTTTATCTTCCTCTGCAACAGTGTCATTTGATATTGGTTTTTTCGATTCTGTATCCACACTATTTGATGGCTCTTGGGCAATTACCGAAAAACTAAGGAATAATAGAATGACCGCGGTTATGTTGCGGCAAGTGATATAGAAACTATAAGATTCTTTTTTCAAAATGAAAGCCTCGCTGCTGATTATAAATACAATCAACAAGAGACTTTACATATGATATTGTCTTTTTTATATAGCCCATTTGGTTAATTCGATTCTTTTTAGTCTTTAACACAGTCGACATAGTAGATCGCTTTTCCATTAACCACCTGCTTAACCAAGCCATGCACATCTGTCTCAAAGCCAGGGAAACGTTCATTAAAATCACGCGCAAATTTTAAATAGCTAATGATCACTTGATTGAATTGCTCCCCTGGAATTAGTAGAGGAATACCGGGTGGGTAAGGCGTAAGTAGAACAGCTGTTGTACGTCCTTCTAAATCATCAATAGGCACGCGATCAATTGCCCTGTGTGCCATTTTGGCGAAAGCATCAGTAGGCCGCATTGCAGGCACCATATTTGATAAGTACATATCTGTTGTCAGGCGTGCAACATCACCAGCTTTATAAACATCATGAATCTGTGTACACAAATCACGTAATCCTAAGCGTTCATAGCGGCTATGTTTTTGGGCAAATTCTGGTAACACTTTCCAGATTGGCTGGTTTTTATCGTAATCATCTTTAAATTGCTGTAGTGCAGCCACCATGGTATTCCAGCGGCCTTTAGTAATGCCGATGGTAAACATAATAAAGAATGAGTAGAGACCAGTTTTTTCAACAACAACACCATGCTCAGCAAGGTATTTTGTGACTATTGCAGCCGGTATACCATTAGTATTGGTGAAGTTTCCTTTTATATCTAAGCCTGGTGTGATAATCGTTGCTTTAATAGGGTCCAGCATATTGAAGCCTTCAGCCAAGTTGCCAAAGTCATGCCATTCTTCATTCGCTTTTAGCATCCATGCGTCGCGCTCTTCAATACCTTCTTCAGATAGGTCGTTTGGTCCCCAGACTTTAAACCACCAATCATCTCCCCATTCTTCATCAACTTTTCGCATTGCACGACGGAAATCAAGTGCTTCCATAATTGACTCTTCTACCAGAACTGTACCTTCTGGGGCTTCCATCATCGCAGCCGCAACATCACAACTTGCTACAATTGCATATTGCGGACTGGTTGAAGTGTGCATTAAGTAGGCTTCATTAAAGACATCGCGATCAAGTTTATTGTTAATAGCATCTTCGACAAGAATTTGTGAGGCCTGACTCAAGCCTGCAAGTAATTTATGCGTTGATTGTGTTGAAAACACCATCGACTCTTTACAACGTGGTCTATCCTCACCAATCGCATGATAGTCGCCATAAAAGTCATGGAAAGTAGCGTGAGGTAACCATGCTTCGTCAAAATGTAATGTATCAATTTTGCCATCAAGCATTTCTTTAATTTCTTCAACGTTGTACAGCACACCGTCATAAGTTGATTGCGTAATAGTTAGTACGCGTGGTTTTGCATTCTTGTTCTCAATAAATGGATTTTGCTCAATTTTCTTTTGAATATTTTCCCATTCAAATTCGCTCTTAGGAATAGGGCCAATAATGCCAAAATGATTTCTTGTTGGCATCAGAAATACAGGGATAGCACCCGTCATAATAATCGCGTGCAAAACTGATTTATGACAGTTGCGATCAACGACAACAATATCGCCAGGAGCAACAGTTGAGTTCCAGACGATTTTGTTTGACGTCGAGGTACCGTTGGTAACGAAATAGAGGTGGTCACACTTGTAGATACGCGCAGCATTACGCTCTGAGGCTGCAATAGGCCCGGTATGGTCTAGTAACTGACCTAACTCATCAACAGCATTACACACATCGGCGCGCAGCATATTTTCACCAAAGAATTGATGGAACATTTGCCCCACAGGAGACTTTAGAAATGCAACACCACCTGAATGACCTGGGCAGTGCCACGAATAGGAACCATCTGCTGCATATTGTGTTAGCGCTTTGAAGAATGGTGGTGAACGACTATCCAGATAAGTTTTTGCTTCACGGATGATCATACGGGCAATGAATTCTGGGGTATCTTCATACATATGAATGAAGCCGTGTAACTCTCTTAGCACATCATTCGGTATATGACGGCTTGTGCGCGTTTCACCATGTAAGAAAATAGGAATATCATCATTGCGATAGCGAATTTCTTTTACAAATGTACGTAATGCATCAATCGCTTCTGGTTTTTCTTCTACGATTTCTTCATCATCAATTGACAGTATAAAGGCTGAGGCGCGGCTTTGTTGTTGCGCAAAGGAAGACACATCACCATAACTAGTGACACCGATTACTTCAACACCTTCATCTTCAATCGCTTTGGCTAGTACGCGTATGCCTAAGCCAGAAGAGTTATCAGTGCGAAAGTCTTCATCAATAATTACAACTGGAAATCTAAATTTCATTTGGTTTGCCTATGTTTTTGGTAAAGTAACACCTACTTGACCCTGATATTTGCCACCGCGATCTTTGTAACTCGTTTCACAAATGTCGTCATCATCCGCTTCAAAAAATAATACTTGTGCACAGCCTTCATTCGCATAGATTTTTGCAGGTAGTGGGGTAGTGTTGCTAAACTCTAATGTTACGTAGCCTTCCCACTCTGGTTCAAAAGGCGTGACATTGACAATGATGCCACAGCGTGCATAAGTTGATTTTCCTAGACAAACTGTCAACACATTGCGCGGAATGCGGAAGTATTCAACCGTACGTGCCAACGCAAATGAGTTTGGCGGAATAATGCAATAATCTTCTTCAACTTCAACAAATGAGTTTGGATCAAAGTTTTTAGGGTCAACTATGGTGCTGTTCAAGTTTGTGAACAATTTAAATTCTCTAGAGCAACGAATATCATAACCGTAGCTCGATGTTCCATAAGATACTAGCCGCTCACCGTCTTTAGAGAGTTTGACTTGCTGAGGTTCGAACGGTTCAATCATCCCATGCTCTTCAGCCATGCGGCGTATCCATTTATCTGACTTTATACTCATAGTTACCCAAAAACCTTGTTTTGTTGAATGTTGTTGACCTTGCTTTCAAGGTAAAAAGCGGGGTCATAACCCCGCTTTTACTCAATGCAAAATGATAACAATAAATGCTGTTATCGTTGCAACTTTTTTTGATGAAATTAAAAGGCTAATGTGAGTCACCACCTAGTTCAATGCTGTAACGCCAAAATTGATCTTCTGATTCAAAAATGACACTTGATTCTTTCGGATCGCGGCTGCCAGCCGCATACTGATGAACTGGTGATGCATCTTGTGCCCAGCTTTTTACGATAGGATCAATTAATTTCCATTGTGCTTTAACTTCATCAATATGCAAGAATTGTGATGGGTCACCTTCGACTAGATTGAGTAATAATGTCTCGTAAGAATCCACGCTATCATCTTGTTCTAATCGTAATGCGCCATCCATACTGATGGACCTAGTAAGGATATCCAAGCCTGGCACTTTGGTTTGAATCTCAAGTTTGATGCTTTCTTTTGGTTGAATGCTTAAAACCAACCAGTTCTGTTGTTGACTATCTTTTAGTACCATCGGTGCCTTTTTAAAGCGAATCGAAATGGCTGTGCCACCATCGTGCATACGCTTACCTGTGCGAATGTAAAATGGCACACCTTTCCAGCGTGGGTTGTCGATGAATAATTTGATAGCTGCGTAAGTTTCGACCTGACTATCGTGACCTAGCTCTTGTAAATAACCTTTTACATGCTCAGCGTGACCATCTCTAGCAGGTGCATGGCCTTCTTTATACTGCGCACGAAACGCTTGCTTTTCTAAGTTAGCAGTATCTATCGCCCGAATCGATTGTAGCAACTTAATTTTTTCAGCACGAATGCTTTCAGGTTGGAAATTTTCAGGTTTTTCCATTGCAACTAAAGCCAAAGTTTGTAATAGATGACTTTGGCCCATATCACGAAGCGCGCCAGTATTATTGTAAAACTCAGTACGGTCACCAACGCCTAGGGTTTCATTGTTGGTAATTTGTACATGGTCAATATGTTCACTGTTCCATATCGGTTCGAACATATGGTTGGCAAAACGTGTCAGCATAATATTTTGGATAGCTGCTTTACCAAGGTAGTGATCGATACGATAAATTTGATGTTCTTTTAAATGTTTGGTGATTGATGCTTGTAAGGCTTCTGCACTTTCCAAATCAGTACCAAACGGTTTTTCAATCAAAACACGACGCCAATATTGGCTTTCATCAGTTAGCCCTACACTCGCGAGTTGTTCAACAACAGTAGCAAAGTCTACAGGACGGATTGATAGAAAAAATGCGAGATTTTGCGGGAAAACTGCTTCATCACTTAGTGTTGCTTTTAACTTATCCATCGCATTTGGGTCACCAGAAGCGTTTGCTTGATAGTGATTTCTTGCGATAAAGCGTTTAAACACTGCTTCATCTAGACCATTATAAAATTTGGCTTCAAGCATGCCACGGACTTCTGCTTGCCATTCCGCTTGAGATAAAGGTGAGCGTCCTACTGACAATATTTTCATATCATCTGGTAGTCTACCCAATGAATCCAGGCGATATAAGCCAGGCATTAATTTAACACGTGATAAGTTACCACTGGCACCAAATAGGACCAAGGTGCATGGATCAATTTTTTTAGTCATTTTTCAACCGGTTTTAGTGTAAGAACAAGTATAATTATAGCAAATGCAATCGCATGACTTAATAATAGTAATCAAATAAAAGTAAGGTTTTTTGTAATATGACGCAGCAATCTGCCACCCGATGGCATTCCTTTGATACACAAGATGAAATCAATCAAACAGCAGTTAGCCGAATTCTTGAGTCCGCAGATAAGGCTATTCAGCAGCACGGTAGTTTTTATGTCGTTCTAGCAGGCGGAAGCACACCAAAGGCTGTTTATCAATTATTAAGCGATCAGCAGGTTGATTGGTCAAAATGGCATATTTTTCATAATGATGATCGTTGCCTTCCAGTTGACCATGAAGAGCGCAATAGCAAAATGGCGCGGGATGTCTGGTTAAGCAAGGTGGCGATTCCTGAGAGTCAGATTCACGATATTCCAGCTGAGCTAGGTAATATTGAAGGTGCAAAAGCCTACACAAATACGTTAAAGGGTGTGCGCACTTTTGATTTGGTTATTCTTGGTTTGGGTGAGGATGGCCATACTGCAAGCCTGTTTCCCAATCAAGCCGTTGATAATAGTGCTGATGCTGTACCTGTGTTTGATGCACCCAAGCCGCCAGCTGACCGTATTACAATGAGTCAAAATCGATTAAATAATACGAATGAAGTGATGTTTCTTGTTACAGGGGCAGGCAAGCAAGAAGCGGTCGACAATTGGCGAAAAGGTGTGCCCATCCCAGCGACTTTAGTTACTGGAAAAAATGGCGCTGATGTCTATTGTTATGGCGTTGCGTTGAAGTAATGAATTGTCAGTAATAAAAAAGGCGCTGTTTGCGCCTTTTTTATTAAGTATTCTGAATCACAATATTAGGGAATTTACTACTGTGGTCCAAGCTGGCATTGGCGATTTTAATCGCTGCCTTACGTGCAATTTGCTTATAAGTAGCCGCAATATTACTTTCTGGGCTAGCAATCACCGTTGGTTTACCCCCGTCTGTTTGTTCCCGGATGGTAATATCTAGCGGTAAACTGCCTAACAAATCAACATTGTAGTCTTTGCACATGATTTCGCCACCACCAGCACCAAAGATATGTTCTTCGTGCCCGCATTTTGAGCAAATATGCGTACTCATGTTTTCTACAATGCCAAGAATTGGAATGCCGACTTTTTCAAACATCTTTAAACCTTTTCGCGCATCCAGTAATGCGATGTCTTGGGGCGTCGTGACGATGATTGCACCTGTGACAGGGATCTTTTGTGCGAGGGTGAGTTGAATATCACCTGTACCTGGGGGGAGATCGATAACTAAATAGTCCAAATCGCGCCATTTTGTATCACGCAATAACTGCTCAAGCGCACCAGTGACCATCGGCCCACGCCAAACCATGGGTGTGTCTGTATCCACTAAAAAACCAATAGACATTGCTTGAATGCCATGTGCCTCCATGGGCTCTATGCTTTTCCCATCTGCACTGTCTGGTCTGCCACTTAAACCAAGCATTTGTGGTTGGCTTGGGCCGTAAATGTCAGCGTCGAGTAGACCAACCGTTGCACCTTCTGCCGCAAGCGCAAGTGCTAAATTGACGGATGTAGTTGATTTGCCGACACCTCCTTTGCCAGATGCGACTGCTATTACATTTTTAACATTGGGTAATAAATTAACACCTTGCTGCACCTTGTGTGCAGCGATGCGGCTTCCAATATTGACATTGATATGACCAATACCATCTATTGCTTTTAAATCATTGATAACAAGTTGCTTAATGTCATCTAAGACACTATTCGCTGGATAACCAAGTACGATATCCAGACTCACATCATTGCCATTGATTTGAATATTTTTAACCGACTTGCTACTAATAAAATCTTTCTCGGTATTGGGATCGATGCACAATTTAAGTGTGCTCTGTATGAGTAATTCTGTAATGGCCATTCGTATTAAATCCTGACTAAATAATTCAGGTATTTTAACGGATGTCGTCGTTTACGTCATGTGCCTAACGATAAAAGAGTCCAGTCAAGACATGCTATGCATGAAAGTGTTTAAAGAAAATATCAAAACAATTTGCCCAACTCCACTGCTTTCTGGCCTTTTCTTTGATGGTATGGCGATTGAGGTCTTTACATTGATTGATAGCGTTTGGCAGTTCATCACTTATATGTCCCGTTACTCCTGGCTCTATCACGTCAATCGGGCCAGGCACTTGATAACCAGCGACTGGTAAGCCATTACACATCGCCTCTATCATCACAATCCCAAATGTATCTGTTCGAGATGGGAAGGCAAAAATATCATGTTCAGTATAAATATCAGCGAGTTCCTGACCAAATTTGTAACCTAAAAAGGTGACTTTGTTATATTTTTTTTTCAGTGTTTCCATATAAGGCCCATCACCGACAATGGAAATATCATAATCGTCTTGATATTTACAAAGTGCATCTAAATTTTTTTCTTTACTCACTCGGCCAACATTTAGCACTTTCGGTTTAGTTTGCTGTTTTGGAAAAGGTTTGTCGCTTTTGAGCTGTTCTGATACACCACGTGTCCACACTGTTAAGTGTTTAAATCCGCGTTCAGCTAATTGTTTGCGCATGGTTTCCGTTGTAACAAATGTTGTTTTTGCTGGGGCATGAAAACGTCTGAGGTAACTATAAGTCCAGCTAAGTGGAATTTTGCAGTAGACATTGAGATATTCAGGAAACTGCGTGTGATAGGAAGTAGTGAATGGTTTCTTTTTTACACGACACCAGGTTCTAGCGACTATGCCCAGAATACCCTCTGTAGCAATATGTAGTTGCGGTGGGTTCATACGGTTAAGTAATTGCCATAAGCGATATGGCTGTGTAGCCAACTGTATCTCTGGATAGAATGGCATCGGTACCCATTTAAAAAGGCTGGGGTGGATAACTTTGAATGCTAATTGACGTGATCTAGCGATTCGCTTGATATTTTTATAGGTGGTTGAAACGCCATTGGTTTGTTCGAAAGTATCGGTGATAATAATCATCAGAATTCTTCATGACCATTTGAAATTGAATTGTGACTATCTTGTAGCAGTTTTTTTTAATAAATATGACAAATACATAAAGCTTTCATGACATTACTTAATTTATATTAAGTCATAGGTTTACTGACGTGCATTTGTTAAAATGGCGCTTTTAAGCATAATCGGTTCATTTACCATGTCACGCAAAATTCTTGTTACCTCCGCACTTCCTTATGCAAACGGCAGTATTCATTTAGGTCATTTAGTAGAGTATATCCAGACTGATATTTGGGTACGTTTCCAAAAAATGCAGGGGCATACGGTACATTATGTGTGTGCAGATGATACGCACGGCACGCCTATCATGCTGCGTGCTGAAAAAGAGGGTATTACCCCAGAAGCACTGATTGAGGGCGTTCACCAAGAACATGCTGCTGATTTTGCTGAATTCTTGGTTTCATTTGATAATTACTATTCGACCAATTCAGAGGAAAACAAAACCCTATCCCAAAATATATATCGTGCACTAAAAGCTAACGGGAAAATTGCAGTAAAAACAATCGAGCAGTTTTACGACCCTGTGAAGAATATGTTCTTGCCAGATCGTTTCATTAAGGGGGAGTGCCCTAAATGTCATGCAAAAGATCAATATGGCGACTCCTGTGAAGTGTGTGGCGCAACCTATAACCCAACTGAGCTGATTAATGCATATTCCTCTGTCTCTGGTGCGACGCCGGTTAGAAAAGAAACCGAGCATCACTTTTTTAAACTGTCGGATTGTGAAAATTTCTTAAAAAAATGGACCAGAAGTGGCACCTTGCAGGGTGAAGCTGCTAATAAGATGGGTGAGTGGTTTGAAAATGGCTTAAATGATTGGGATATTTCCCGCGATGCGCCTTATTTTGGATTTGAGATTCCAGATGCACCAGGAAAATATTTTTATGTATGGCTAGATGCACCCATTGGCTATATGGCGAGTTTCAAAAACCTTTGCGATCAGCAGGGTTTAGATTTTGATGAGTATTGGAAAGCAGGTAGCAAAACGGAGCTTTATCATTTTATTGGTAAAGACATTCTATATTTTCACGCACTTTTTTGGCCAGCAACGCTTGAATATAGCGGATACCGTACACCAACACAGATTTTTGCACATGGTTTTTTAACGGTTAATGGCGAGAAAATGTCCAAATCACGAGGCACTTTCATCACAGCACGCAGTTACTTGGAGCATGTTAAAAAACCTGAGTATTTACGTTATTACTATGCTGCTAAATTGAATGCAACAATGGAAGACCTTGATTTAAATTTAGATGACTTCGTGGCACGTGTGAATAGTGATTTGGTAGGAAAATACATCAATATTGCCAGCCGCACAGCAGGTTTTATCAATAAGTTTTTTGATGGGAAAGTGGAGAAAATCACTAATTTGCCAGTGATTGACGAAATAAGAAAATCTGCTCCATTGATCGCAGGTTTTTATAATAGTAGAGAGTACGGCAAAGCGTTACGCGAAATCATGCGTTTGACAGATTTAGCGAATGCAGACATCGCTGAAGCGGCGCCATGGGTTAAAGCCAAACAAGACGGAAATGATGCAAAAAGTGCTTTAGCACTTGATTGCTCAGCAGCGCTGGAAATGTTCCGCTTGATTACGATTTACCTTAAACCAGTATTACCAGAATTGGCAGAAAAAATTGAAAAGTTTCTCAATATACCTGAACTCAGTTGGGGCTCTGTCAATACTCCATTTGAATCAGGCCACCAAATTAATCAGTATGAACATTTAATTACTCGGATAGACCCTAAGGCGATTGCAGCGATGATAGAAGATAACAAAAGTAACCTAGAGAAAACAGCAACATCAGCAGCAACTACAAGTGCGGCAGAAGCTTCCAAAGATGATTATATTAAGATCGATGACTTTACCAAAGTTGACCTGCGTATTGCTAAAATCGTAGCTGCAGAGCATGTGGAAGGCGCTGACAAATTGTTAAAACTAACCCTTGATATTGGTGAAGCAAACACACGTCAAGTATTTGCTGGTATCAAATCTGCTTATGATCCATCTACATTAGAAGGGCGCTTGACTGTGATGGTAGCGAATCTTGCTCCACGTAAAATGAAGTTTGGCTTGAGTGAAGGTATGGTATTGGCTGCTTCAGATGAGTCTGGGGGCCCATTCATTCTGGCCCCAGATGCAGGTGCGCGGCCAGGGATGCGCGTTAAATAAGCAGCTAATTATTCATAAGCAATCGAAGATGAAATATGACCTTTGGAAGGCACTTCTGTCACCTTGGTCGAAACCGAAATTTGCTTGCTCAGTTTTTTAACGGTGGCTGGGCCAATACCATCTACTTTTTCTAATTCTTCAATTGAATGAAAGCCACCATGCTGCTTGCGATATTCGATAATGGCTTTAGCTTTGGTAGGACCGATACCACTGAGTGACTCAAGCTCTTCTTGGCTTGCTTTATTAAGATCTGTTGCTGCGTAAAGATTGGAACAGCACAAAAATGCGATGAATAGACTGATGATATTCTTTTTCATTATTGTTTCCTATTCTTGTTGATTTTTTGGAAGTCATCTTGCGTATTTAATATGGCTAATAAATATTTTTTTAAGTTAGTGTTTGAATCTCCTTATTGATTGCATGCAGAGCGGCGAGTGGATCTTGTGCTTGCGTGATTGGTCTGCCAACAACAAGATAGCTTGCACCCATACTAATGGCTTTGCTTGGTGTCATCACACGCGTTTGGTCATCTAGACTGGCATTGGCAGGGCGAATACCAGGCGTAACCAATAAGAAATCATCTGAAATTTCTTTTCTGAGCATTTGTGCTTCCATCGCTGAGCACACAACACCATGTAAACCAGCTTTCTGAGTTAGGTTGGCTAATTTGAGCACTTGCTCCTCGATGGAGTTTTGGATACCTAATTCAGTCAGATTAGCCTGACTCATACTCGTTAATACCGTAACCGCAATCAGATAGGGCTGGTTGTGACTTTTATCGACGCCTTCTAATGCGGCTTCCATCATAGCTGAACCGCCGCTAGCGTGTACATTGAGCATCCACACGCCCAATTTACTTGCTGCTTCGCAAGCTTTAGCCACAGTGTTGGGTATATCATGAAACTTCAAATCTAAAAAAACCTTAAAGCCTTTAGCCACTAATTGCTCTACCAGCATTGGCCCTGCTGCCGTAAACAGTTCTTTACCAATTTTTAATTTACAAAATTTAGGGTCAAGTTGCTCGACGAGGTGCATTGCATCTTGTGATTGTGCGTAATCAAGAGCTACTATTATTTTGGAATCTGGTATCTTTGTGTTCATTGATGTTATTTTTTTATGGTCATTTCACGACTAACTGCTTCAGTTGGTTCTGATGGTAAAGACTCCCAAGCATTACAGGCGGGACATTGCCAATGATATTGTTTAGCTTTGAATCCACATTGGTTGCAGTGATAAGCGGCTCTGTTACCAATTGCATTACGCACTGTTTGCTGCATCAATTGAATATCTTCATAACCTTTGCTTTTGCTATTCGTATCTGAAATAGCTCTGGCCTGTAATAGTTGATCTAATGTTTGCAGGCTTGGTTGTCTTATCAGTTCATTTCTTGCCAGCTTAGCTGCACTTTCTGCACCTTCTGCTGCTATGGTCGCTTCATATAAAGCAGACATCAGTGACGGTAGTTTATAGTTTTCTGAATACGTTTTGAGTAAGCTGATGCCTTCTTGTGTTTTATCAATCGCAGCATAGCTTTGCAAGAGTTTCGGGGCAATTAATCCCAAGTACTGTGGGTCTTGAAACTCAATATGTTTCCAATGTGATATAGCAGCGGCATGGCTACCAGACTGCATTTCCAAGTCTCCCCATAGCACATTAGCACGGACACATTTTTTATTGGCGTCTAAAGCATTTGTTAAGTGAACTCTAACTTGATCAGGTTGCTGGTCAATCATGGCATTCATGGCCAGTTCGCAATGATATTGCGCAATTTCTTTTCTAAATGGGATGCCAGATACGCGCTCCAATTCAGTTGCCGTTTCAATTGCTTGCAGCCATTCACGCTCTCGAACATAGATTTCAAGCAAAGCACGTAATGCTGGTTGTTGGTAACGTTTATCTTTTAGATTTTTGAATAGCTCTTCCGCACGATCATATAAGCCAGCTTTTAGGTAATCTTGAGCCAGTTCAGCGCGAACAGCATCCTTTTGATTCTCTGTTAGTTCTTTTTTGTCTAACAGATTCAGGTGCATATTGATTGCTCGATCTGTTTCACCAGTGCGTCTGAACAGGCTACCAAGCGCGAAATGCAACTCCAATGAATCGCTGTTGGCATGAATCGCCTCAGAAAATGCTTCTACTGCTTTCTGGTGTTGATCGCTAATTAGAAAATTTAAGCCCTTGAAATAGGCAGCAGGTAAGGTTGTCGATTCGGCAATAAGTTGCTTAATATCGACGCGTGCAGCTATCCAACCCAATGTAAAAAACAGAGGTAAAATGAGTAGCCACCAGTATTCAAATTCAATTGTCATGTGTTGTTAATATTAGGTTTATGACATTTTACCTAACGTCGAAGTCAGGTGCTAATGATATAGTAAAAAAGCATAAAAAAAACGGTACATGATTCATGTACCGTTTTCTATTTGCATCATTCTTAACTTGATTAATTAGAAAAATCTACTCGATCTCTTAGCTCTTTCCCAGCCTTAAAGTGCGGCACATGTTTAGCAGGCACTTGCACTTTGCTCCCAGTCTTTGGGTTACGCCCAAGGCGAGGAGGTCGGTAATTAAGACTAAAGCTACCAAAGCCCCTGATTTCAATACGTTCACCTGTTGCTAGATTGTCTGTCATTGCATCTAAAATAGCTTTAACAGAGAGTTCAGCATCTTTAACGACTAATTGCGGAAAACGCTCCGCAAGCAGATTGATGAGTTCAGATTTTGTCATGGTTATGATCTTTTCTAATTGACGTTACAACGAATGATTATTTTTTGCCATCCATCTTCGCTTTAAGCAATGCGCCTAGGTTAGTATTGCCTGAGGCAGCGGCTGCTTCTTCAGCTGTAGGTTTTTCTGCTTTTTTCGCTTTTGCTTTTGGCTTAGCAGAATCATCATCACTGCTGATTGAAGAAGATTCACCACTAGGATCTTCTGTTAATTGTTTAACACCTAGTGAAATGCGTTCTTTTTCTACATCAATAGCGAGGATAACAGCTTCTAACTCATCACCTTTTTTGAAGTTGCGAATAGCTTCTTCGCCACTTTGAGTCCATGATAAATCAGATAGATGTACAAGACCATCGATATTGCCAGGTAAACCAATAAATACACCAAAGTCAGTAATTGATTTAATTTGGCCGTTTACTTTATCACCTTTAGTATGCGTTGCTGCAAAGTCATCCCAAGGGTTTGGTTTACATTGTTTCATACCGAGTGAAAGACGGCGACGGTCTTCATCTATTTCTAGAATCATTACCTCAACCTCATCACCTAATTGAGCAATTTTACCTGGGTGAATGTTTTTATTTGTCCAGTCCATTTCAGATACGTGAACCAAACCTTCGATACCAGGCTCCACTTCTACAAAAGCACCATAATCGGTTAAGTTAGATACTTTACCGAACAAGCGTGTACCTACTGGATAACGGCGGCTGAGTGACACCCATGGATCATCACCTAATTGTTTGATGCCTAGTGATACGCGGTTTTTCTCTTGATCGAATTTTAAGATTTTAGCTTCTACTTCATCGCCAACAGCCAACACTTCTGATGGATGTTTAACACGACGCCATGCTAAATCTGTAATGTGGAGTAGGCCATCAATACCACCCAAGTCGACGAAAGCACCGTAATCTGTGATGTTTTTAACAATACCTTTAACAGTTGCGCCTTCAACTAATGATTCTAATAAAGCTTCGCGGTCTGCACCTGCTGTTACTTCCATGACAGCACGACGTGAAACAACGATGTTGTTACGTTTACGATCTAGTTTAATGACTTTGAAATCCCATTCTTTGTTTTCGAATGGTGTTGTGTCTTTTACTGGACGAATATCAACTAGTGATCCTGGTAAGAATGCCATAATGCCATTCACAGAAACACGTAAACCACCTTTAACACGGCTGCTGACATAACCTTTAACAACACGGCCTTCGTTCATTGCATCTTCTAAATCTAGCCATGCTTCCATTTTCTTCGCTTTGTCGCGAGATAGAATTGTGGAGCCAAAGCCATCTTCTAGTTTTTCAATAGCGACTTTTACAAAGTCACCAACTTCGACTTCTAGTTCGCCTTGCGGGTTTTTAAATTCGTTTGCATCAATCACACTTTCAGATTTCAAACCTGCGTTAACAATAACGTGGTCGTTGTCAATTGAAACAACTTCTGCAGTGATAATTTCGCCTGAGCGCATTTCTTGGCGCGATAAGCTTTCTTCAAATAGGGCGGCGAATGATTCTGGGTTTGAAGAGGTTGTTGAGTCAGTAGTAGACATTAAAAAAGAGTATCCAGTTTAATCCCACCTAGCAGTGGGGTAGTTAAATAAACATTAAGTTTTAGCGGTATGCGATTAAAACTTAACACGAACCGCATATTTTACACAAAAAAATCCTTGTGTTCAATGACTTAATCTTATTTTTATTGCTGAGAAGACTGTATTTGCTGAAATGATTGATATTTCGATAAGATAAAGTCGACAGCTTGCGCAATACTGAGGTTGTCAGTGTCAAGTAGAATGGATTCTTTTGCTTGAATGAGTGGCGCTGAACTGCGAGTACTATCCCGCAAATCTCTATCTTTGAGGTCTTGTAATATTACTTCAAAATCAGCATCAACTTTGTTTGCTGTAAGCTGTTTGAGGCGGCGATTAGCGCGTTCTTCCACATTTGCAGTCAAAAAAATCTTTAGCACAGCATCCGTAAAGACTACGCTTGCCATATCTCTGCCATCAGCAACCAAACCTGGTGGTTTTCTAAAGCTTTGTTGAAGCGCATACAAGGCGTTCCTTACTTCAGGGTGGATGGCGACTTGTGAAGCACCATTACCCATTTCGGGGCTACGAATTTCTTGACTGACATCTTCCCTATCTAGATAAACTTTCGCATCTTTGAACACAATATCCAAGTCAGGGATAAGTACACCTAGCGCCTTCCCATCTGACCAGTCTATTTGATGTCTTTTCCCAGCTAACGCAACAATCCGATAGAGTGCACCTGAATCCAAATAATGAAATCCGAGTTGACTAGCAACGCGTTCGGCAACGGAACCTTTGCCTGAAGCAGAGGGGCCATCGATAGCGATAACGGGAATTGGGTTAACTGACAATTTTTGCAAATACTTCAAAGTAGTTAGGGAAAGTTTTAGCAACGCAATTTGGATCATTAATCGTAATTGGTACGCCGCCTAAGCTCACTAGTGAAAAACACATTGCCATCCGGTGGTCATCATAAGTGTCGATTTCAGCGTTTGATATTAACTTTGCTGGCGGTGTAATCTGAATATAATCTTGGCCTTCGGTAACGCTAGCGCCAACTTTGCGGAGCTCTGTCGCCATTGCTGCAATACGGTCCGTTTCTTTTACGCGCCAGCTGGCAATATTTCGTAGCGTGGTTGTGCCTTCAGCAAAAAGCGCCAAAATTGCTAACGTCATAGCAGCGTCTGGGATGTGGTTACAATCCAAATCGATGGCTTTTAGTTTAGGTGTGTCAGGTTTGCTGGCACTTATTTGATTTTCACCATATTGAATGACACCTCCCATCAGGGAAAGTGCCTCGGCAAATTTAATATCGCCCTGAATGCTGCTAGCATCAATCCCTTGTACATCGATTTTGCCGCCAATTGCACCAGCTGCTAAAAAGTAGGAAGCGCTAGAAGCGTCACCTTCAACATAAATAACGTTTGGGCTTGTGTAATGATTGTTGGCAGGGATAGTAAATCGTTGCCATCCATCACGCTCAACATATACACCAAACTTTGCCATCAAGTTTAGGGTGATCTCAATATAGGGTTTGGAAATTAATTCACCCACCACTTCAATTGTTGCTTGCTGACCTGTAAGTGGTAACGCCATTAAAAGCGCCGTTAAGAACTGACTGGAAACATCGCCACGAATTTGAATTGGCATACTTACATCGACAGAAGCTGGTGAGATTTGCAGCGGTGGAAACCCATCATTAGCTAAATAAATAACATCAGCTCCAGCGCTGCGCAACGCGTTAACCAAATCACCAATCGGACGCTCATGCATACGCGGCACACCATGTAAATGATAATCACCGTTAGAAAAAGCCAATGCAGCCGTGAGTGGGCGAAAAGCAGTGCCAGCATTGCCTAAAAACAAATCAGCTTGCTTATTTGGAAAATCACCATTGCAACCTTCAATCACAATACCTTGCTCGATTTTAGTAAGCTTTATACCGAGCGCATCCAACGCTTCTAGC